>CALCPC010000768.1 GCA_937900975.1 uncultured Paracoccaceae bacterium | reverse complement strand
CTGATCCCCGCACAGGTCGACCGGCTCTAGGCCCCGCCGCCCCGACATGCTGAGCCCCGCAGAAGGGCACCCCCCCTTCGGCGACGCCCGCCCGGCGTTTGAGCGCGCCGGTCAAGGCACTGTCACACCCGGCTAGTCGGAATAGCCCTGGCGTTCTGCGTTTGCCTTGGCGTCCGCTTCTTTTTTGTAGCCTTCGGAGGACGCGCCGATAATGTTGCCGTTGACCGCTTTCCGGCGCCAGCGATACTCCCCCCGCTTGTCGGTATAGAACTCCCACTTATCCTTGGGGTTCGGCCCGCGGTTCATATTGGCCTCGCAATCCGATTTCTTCTGATACCCCTCGGAAGATGCGCCGACGATACGGCCGTTACTTGCCTTGCGCCGCCACCGATACTCCCCCTTCTTGTCTTGATACACTTCGAACGTATCTTTTTCGCCCGCCATCGCACACTCCCCTTTTACTGCCGGGCGAATCATTGCCGTCTGCGCAGCATCCTGGCAAGCGTTCTGATCACGCGTTAATGATTGCGGCGTTTCAGCACCACCGTGACGGTGCGCAGCATGATCCACAGGTCCAAGCCCAAGGACGCCCGCGCGATATAGTCGAGGTCGAGCGTGGTTCGGTCGCGCGTCGTCTCCCCCGATTTCAGCAGGACAGAGGCATAGCCGGTGATCCCGGGCCGAACCGAGCAACGCTGGATCCAGACATCCGGCGGATAATCCCCTTCCTGCATCGGGGTGTCGGGGCGGGGGCCGACCATGCCCATCTCCCCCCTCAGAACGTTCCAGATTTGCGGCAGTTCATCCAAACTGGTCTTGCGAATGAAATGCCCGACCCGGGTGATGCGGGGATCGCCGCGATGGGTCTGGTGCGGTCCCAGCGCGGCCGCGTTCGGCACCATGGAGCGGAACTTCCACATCCGAAACCGCCGCTGGTTTAGCCCCACCCGCGTCTGGCCAAAGAACGGCGCGCCGCCATCGGTGGCGACAATCGCAACAGCGCCCGCCAGGCCCAAGGGCAGCGCCAGCGGCAACAGCGCCACCGCGCCCAAAAGGTCGAACGCCCTTTTGCCCGCGGAATACCCCCTCATGCCCGTCGCCTGCCGCTGAAGGTTGCGACCAGGATACCGCCAAGGATCAGACCGCTGGCGCCCACAAAGACCGGCGTCACGGCCTCTCCCAACAATAGAATACCGCCAAGTGCCGCCAGAACCGGGACCGAAAGCTGGGCGACAGCGGCCTCGGTCGCCTCCAACCCCGGCAGCGCTGCGTACCAGATGGCATAGCCAAGCCCGGATGCCAGCGCCCCCGACAGCACCGCCAGCAAAAGGCCAAGCGGCGCCATGCCGCCCGCGCCCATCGCCAACCAAATCCCCAACGCGACGGGCGCAGCCCAAAGGAAATTGCCCGCTGTGGCGAGCAAGGGGTCGCCAGCGCGCTGTCCTTTCAAGGAATAGACGCCCCAGGCAATGCCCGCGACGACCATCAGGATCAGGCCCCAAGGCTCTGGCCGGTCGGCGCCGGGCAAGAACAGCAGCGTCAGCCCAAGCAAACCCATCGCCGCCCCGATCCAGCGCCGCCGCGGCGGCCGACCGCTAGCCAGCAAGGCGCCGCCAAACATCGTGACCTGCACCGTCCCAAAAAGCACCAGCGCCCCAAGACCCGCATCGAGCGAGACATAGGCAAAGGAAAACGCGACCGCATAGGCCAGAAGTGCTGTCGCCGCGATGCCCTGCCCGGCCCCTGGCAGACGCCCGGCGCCGCCCCGCAGCGCGACCAGAACCCCCAGCATCAGAGCGCCCGAGATCATGCGCACAGCCGTGAATGCGGCAGGGTCCATCGCCGCGTCACCGCTGAGCGCCGCCCGGTTGAGAAGCGAATTGGCAGCGAAAGCGGTCATCGCGGCAAGGGTCAGAAGAAAAAGACGCACCGCCGCTTTATGCCCTCCACCGGCGCCGTGGGGAAGGGCCGCTTGCCCGGATCACGGGTCTATGAAACGGTACGGCATGTCCGGTCCCCGCCTTGCCGTCCGCGCCCTGATCCGGGACGCCGGGCGGCTTCTGCTTGTCAACGCGTATTCCGAGGCCGATCCCAAGGGCGTCAGCGACCTTTGGTGCGCGCCCGGCGGCGGGGTTGAGCGGGGGGCGTCGCTGCCCGACAATCTGTCGCGGGAAGTGTATGAGGAAACCGGCCTTCGCATCACCGTCGGCGCGCTGGTTGGCGTGAATGAGTTCCATGATCCCAAGGGCGGGTTTCACCAGGTCGATCTTTTCTTTCGGGCCACCATCGCCGACGGCATTGTGACCCGGGCCTGGACCGATCCCGAAGGCGTGGTCAGCAAGCGCCGCTTTGTCACGGAGGCAGAGCTTGCAACGCTGCGCCACAAACCCGGCAGCCTCGCCCGCATGGCCTTTCGGGACACAGGCTCCGCCCTTTATGATCCGTTGGAGCCGATTGTGCGCTAACCTGTCCGGCCTTCCTCTGCGGCGATGGTATGGTGCCTGACGGCCCGCAGCACGCTGATTTTGAACATCTTTAAAAAGCGCGCTTCTTTCAGATCGCTCGACACCGCCCGTCCGCGCGCGGTTTGGTCCTCACCGAGCGGCGCCCCGGCCGGGGCCGAGCGCAACGCCGCGCGCAACACAAAAAAGGGCGCCCGAAGGCGCCCTTTTCCGTCGTCTATAGGGGCGATTACATCATGCCGCCCATGCCGCCCATGTCGGGCATGCCGCCACCGGGGGCGCCGGCGCCCTTCGGCTCGGGCTTGTCGGCAACCATGGCTTCGGTCGTGATCAGAAGACCGGCAACCGAGGCCGCGTCTTCCAAAGCGGTCCGAACCACTTTGGCCGGGTCGATGACACCGAACGAGAACATGTCGCCATAATCCTCGGTCTGCGCGTTAAACCCGAAGGTCGCGTCGCTGCTTTCGCGGATTTTGCCGGCAACAACCGCACCGTCAACGCCGGCGTTTTCGGCGATCTGACGCAAGGGCGCTTCCAGCGCGCGACGGACGATGGCGATGCCCGCATCCTGATCGGCGTTCACGCCTTTTTCGTCAGACAGTCCTTTTGCAGCCTGGATCAGCGCAACACCGCCGCCAACCACGATGCCTTCCTGAACGGCAGCACGGGTCGCGTTCAGCGCATCGTCGACGCGGTCCTTACGCTCTTTCACCTCAACCTCGGTCGCACCGCCGACGCGGATGACGGCAACACCGCCGGCAAGCTTGGCCAGACGCTCCTGCAGCTTCTCACGGTCGTAGTCGGAGGTGGTTTCCTCGATCTGCGCACGGATCTGGGCAACGCGGGCCTCGATCTCGGGCTTCTCGCCATGGCCGTCGACGATGGTCGTCTCGTCCTTGGTGATCGAAACGCGCTTGGCGGTGCCAAGCATGTCCATCCCGACATTCTCCAGCTTCATGCCGAGATCTTCCGAGATCACCTGGCCGCCGGTCAGGATCGCGATGTCCTGCAGCATGGCCTTGCGGCGGTCGCCGAAGCCCGGCGCCTTGACGGCCGCGATCTTCAGACCGCCGCGCAGCTTGTTGACGACCAGGGGCGCCAGCGCCTCACCATCGACATCTTCGGCGATGATCAGCAGCGGCTTGCCGGACTGGATGACGGTTTCAAGCAGCGGCACCATCGGCTGCAGCGAGGAGAGCTTTTTCTCGTGCAAGAGGATCACGGCGTCGTCGAGCTCGGTCACCATCTTGTCGGGGTTGGTGATGAAATAGGGGCTAAGGTAGCCGCGGTCGAACTGCATCCCCTCGACAACGTCGGTCTCGGTTTCAAGACCTTTGTTCTCTTCGACGGTGATGACGCCCTCGTTGCCAACCTTCTGCATCGCATCGGCGATTTGCCGCCCAATTTCCGCTTCGCCATTGGCCGAGATCGTGCCGACCTGGGCAACCTCGTCGGTGCCCGAAACTTCGCGGCTGGCACCTTTGATCGCCTCAACGGCCTTGGACACGGCGGCATCGATGCCCCGCTTCAGATCCATCGGGTTCATACCGGCGGCGACCGACTTCATGCCTTCTTTGACGATGGCTTGGGCCAGGACCGTGGCGGTGGTGGTGCCGTCGCCGGCGGTGTCGTTGGTGCGGCTGGCCACTTCGCGGACCATCTGCGCGCCCATGTTCTCGAACTTGTCTTCCAGTTCGATCTCTTTGGCGACCGTCACACCGTCCTTCGTGATGCGCGGGGCGCCGAAGGATTTGTCAAGCACGACGTTGCGGCCTTTCGGGCCGAGCGTGACCTTGACCGCGTCGGCGAGGACGTTGACGCCCTTCAGCATACGGTCGCGGGCATCGGTGTGGAATTTCACGTCTTTTGCGGACATGGATATCTCCCGTTAGTCGATGAATGGGGAAAGCGCTTAGGCGGCAGCGGCGGCAGCGTTGCCGTCGAGAATGCCGAGGATATCGCTCTCTTTCATGATCAGAAGGTCTTCACCGTCGATCTTGATCTCTGTGCCCGACCATTTGCCGAACAGGATCCGGTCGCCAACTTTGACGTCCATCGAGATGCGGTCGCCGTCTTCGTCCCGGGCACCGGCGCCAACGGCGATGATTTCGCCTTCGGCGGGTTTTTCCTTGGCCGTGTCCGGAATGATCAGACCGCCTGCGGTTTTCTCTTCGCCTTCGAGGCGACGGACAAGCACGCGATCGTGCAGCGGTGTGAAGTTCATATCGGATCGCTCCCTTGCGTTGCGTTAAGACGGCCCGTCGTTGGGACCGCCGTTATCACTCACAATCGTGGAGTGCTAACGCGGCGGGAGATATGGACCTATGCCGGGTGTGTCAATAACCTCTGCCGAGCGCCGATTAATTTTTCCACTGCCGCCGTTCGCCAGCATAAGGACCGCCGCCGATGCTCACCGCGCTTCTAAAGCCCTTGGCCGTCACCGCAACCCTGGTCTTTCCCCTCGCCGCAGAGGCCGCGTGTGCGGGGCGCAACCTGCTATTGGATCGCGCGCCCGCCTATCTCGCGCAGCTCGACGCCCGCACCGATGGCGTCCCCTTCCCCAGGGGCCGGCTTTTCGAGGTGACGCGGGATGGCGCGACCTCGACCGTTTTTGGCACCATGCACCTTTCCGACACCGAAATCGCGCCGATCCCCGATGCCGTCCGGGCGCGCATCGCAGCCGCCAAAACCCTTCTGGTCGAAATGACACGGGACGAGCAAAGCGCGATGATGATGGGCTTTGTCGCCAATCCCGGACTGATGATTGAGCCATCGGGGCGGCGCGTCAGCGATATGGCGACCGAGGCTCAGATGGCCGAACTCGACGCCATCATGGTCAGCTATCAATTCCCACGGGTGGTCTATGACCGGATGCAGCCTTGGCTGCTGGGTCTGACGCTTTCCCTGCCCGCCTGTCTGATCGGCGAAGATCCCGATGCGATCCTCGATGCGCGGCTTGAGGCGCTGGCGCATGCCAAGTCCGTTCCGGTCACCGCGCTCGACCGCGCGGAGGAGTTTGTCGATCTGCTCACCGCGCCGACTTACGACGAACAGCTGACTGCGGTGCTCGCCAGCCTGCCGATGGCAGCCCATGCGGAGGATCACCTGGCCACCGCAGCCGCGCTTTACCGCGCGGGCGAGATCTGGAAGATCTGGGCCTTTGCAGAGCTTGAGGCCGAAACGTTGACCGACCCCGGCACGATCGACCCCTATCTGTCCTTTTTCGAAGATATCCTGCTGACCGACCGAAACCGCCGCTGGATCGACCGGATGCTGCCCGCCTTGGCCGAAGGCGGCGCCGTCGTCGCTGTGGGCGCGCTGCATCTTCCGGGGGAAAACGGGTTGCTCGCGCTTTTGCAGGCGGAAGGGTTTGAAGTGCGCGCGCTCAGCGATTAGGCACAGACGGCAACAGCCGAGGCGCCCATGACCCCGATCCTCTCTTCCCTGTCCGAGATCGCGCACCGTTACGACGTGCTTTACTGCGACCTGTGGGGCTGTCTTCACAACGGTGTCGCGGTCTACCCCGACGCCGTTGCCGCGTTGCAATCCTTTCGCGCGGGCGGCGGTTCTGTGGTCCTGCTCACCAACTCGCCCCGACCGCGCGTCTCGGTCAAAGCGCAGATCGCGGCCCTTGGCGCACCCGACGATTGCTGGGACGACATCGCCTCGTCCGGCGATGCCGCGCAGGCCGCCCTCGCAAACGGTCAATTCGGCAGCCGCGTCTTCCACCTTGGGCCTGACCGCGACATCACCTTTTTTCAAGACGAAACCGGTGCTCCGCTGCCCATCGAGCGCGTCGCGATAGAGGAGGCGGAGGGCGTCGTCTGCACCGGTCTTTACGACGACCGCACCGAAACGCCCGAGGATTACCGGCTGATCCTGGCCACCGCAAAGGCGCGCGGCCTAAAAATGCTGTGCGCCAACCCCGATGTCATCGTCGATGTTGGGGACAAGCGCATCTATTGCGCTGGTGCATTGGCCGAAGCCTATGCAGCGCTGGGCGGTGCGGTCTTTTATTTCGGCAAACCCCATCCCCCCATCTACGACCTCGCCCGCAGACGCGCCGAGGCTTTGCGGGGCCGGGCCGTCGATCCGCTCCGGATCCTGTGCATCGGCGATGGCATCGCGACCGATGTGAAGGGCGCCGTTGCCGAAGACCTGGACAGCGTGCTTGTCACGGGCGGATTGGCGGCGGAGGATACCAAGACACACGACGCCAATCCCGACGCGGATGCGCTCGCCACCTTCCTGGACCGCGCCGCGCTGACCCCAACCGCGGCCATCGGTTTCCTGCGCTAAAGCCCGCGGCAAGGCCGCTGTGGACCCCGCCGGCAATTGGCAGTAAGGCGTCACCCCACAGCACAAAAGCGGGAGGTGCGCATGCGCCCATCAGGCCGGTCCGTCGATCAAATGCGGGATATCACCATCGAAACCGGGATCGTCAAACATGCGGCCGGCAGTTGCCTGATCCGATGCGGCGACACGCATGTCATCTGCACCGCCTCGCTGGAAGAGCGTGTGCCCCCCTGGCTGCGCAACACCGGCCTGGGCTGGGTGACGGCGGAATACGGGATGCTGCCCGGCGCGACCGGCAGCCGCAACCGGCGGGAGGCCGCGGCGGGCAAGCAATCGGGCCGCACCCAGGAAATCCAACGTCTGATCGGGCGCAGCCTGCGGGCCGGCATCGACCGCTCGGCGCTTGGCGAACGGCAGATCACCGTCGATTGCGACGTGATCCAGGCCGATGGCGGCACCCGGTGCGCGTCGATCACGGGCGGCTGGGTGGCGCTGTCGCTTGCGCTGCAAACCCTGCGCGCGAAAGGCGAGATCAAGACCGACCCGCTGACCGACCACGTCGTTGCGGTCAGTTGCGGGCTTTACGGCGGGCAAGCGGTGCTCGACCTCGACTATGCCGAGGATAGCGAGGCTGGCACCGACGCCAATTTCGTGCTGACCGGCGCGGGCACGCTGATCGAGGTTCAGGGATCGGCCGAAGGCGCCCCGTTTAGCCGCAGGGATCTCGACCGTTTGCTGGATCTGGCCGAAAAGGGCTGTGCCGCGTTGAAAGCGGCCCAAGCCGAAGCCATCGCCCGATGAGGCGCGTCGGCGACCGGCTGGTGCTCGCCTCCCACAACCGCGGAAAACTTCGCGAGATTGAGGCGTTGGTAACACCTTTCGGCATCGCCGTCAGCACCGCAGACGAGCATGGGATGTCAGAACACGTGGAGGACGGCACGACCTTCGCCGCAACCGCCCGGTTGAAAGCAGGCATCGCCGCGCGCGGCACCGGGCTGCCGGCCCTGTCGGATGACAGCGGGTTAGAGGTTACGGCCCTCTCCGGGCGTCCCGGCGTCTATACGGCAGATTGGGCGGAAACCGGTCACGGCCGCTCCTTCCCGATGGCTATGCAGAGAGTCAGGCGATGGATAAAAGACCATGACGCAAGCGCCTCCCCCACGCCCCCCGCCCTGCGCACCGCCCGCTTTGTCTGCACCTTGTGTCTGATGTGGCCCGATGGTGAAAACCTGGTGTTTGAAGGCGCGGTGGAGGGCCACCTTGTTTGGCCCATGCGCGGCACGCTTGGCTTTGGCTTCGATCCCATCTTCCAACCCAATGGCAGGTCGGAAACCTTTGGCGAGATACCCGCCGACGAGAAACACGCGATCAGCCACCGCGCCGTCGCCTTCGCCAAACTGAAAGCGCATCTCGCCGATGGATAAGCCGACGCTTGGCGTCTACGTCCACTGGCCCTTTTGCGCGGCCAAATGCCCTTACTGCGACTTCAACTCCCACGTTCGCCAAGCGGTCGACCACAGCGCATGGCGCAGGGCGCTGTTGTCCGAATTGGCAACCATGGCGGCGCGTTTGCCCGACCGACGGGTGGTAAGCATTTTTTTCGGCGGTGGCACGCCCAGCTTGATGGCGCCCGAAACGGTCGCCGCGATCCTCGCCGACATCGGCCATCACTGGGACCTCGACCCCGCCGCAGAAATCACGCTGGAAGCGAACCCAAGCTCTGTTGAGGCTGGCCGATTTGCAGAGTTTCGCGCAGCCGGGGTCGGCCGTGTTTCACTTGGGGTGCAGGCCCTCCGCGATGCGGATCTAAAGGCTTTGGGGCGGCTGCACAGCGCAGCGGACGCAAAGCGGGCCTTCGATACCGCGCAAAAAACCTTTCCCCGGGTCAGCTTTGACCTGATTTACGCGCGGCAACGCCAAAGCCTTGCAGACTGGGAAAAAGAACTGCGCGAAGCGCTGGACATGACCGCCGACCACCTGTCGCTTTACCAACTGACGGTGGAGCCGGGCACCCGGTTTGGCGCGCTCCACGCGCGCGGCCGGTTGCGCGGTTTGCCCAGCCCCGCGCTCAGCGCCGCGTTCTACGAGGTGACGCAAGCGCTGACCGAGGCCGCCGGTCTACCCGCTTACGAAGTGTCGAACCATGCCAAACCCGGGTGTGAAAGCCGTCACAACCTGGTCTATTGGATGGCGCGCGATTTCATCGGGATCGGTCCCGGCGCCCATGGCCGCTTTGGAACCGCCCCGCGCATCGGGACGGAAACCGAACTGATGCCCGAGGTCTGGCTAGAGCGGGTCGGAAAACATGGCCACGGCATTGTGTCGGAAGAAATGAATACGGGTTTTGACCATGCTGCCGAGTATCTGATGATGGGGTTGCGGCTGCGTCGGGGGATATCCCTTCGGCGTTTGGCGACCCTTGGGATATCCGATCTCGATACCGGCTTTTTTGAAGATGAGGGGCTTTTGCACCGCGCCGGCGACACCCTGCGCGCGACGGCGCGTGGAAATCTGCTCCTGAACACGCTTGTCGCCGAATTACTGCCGAGAGAGAGCGCAGCCTAAAGCATCTCGTGAAAAACCGGGATCACCTAAAACGGCCTGAAATCAACGCTGTATGGCGTGCCTGATGTCTCAGGAACTTCACGAAGCGCGGCAAAGCCCCCAGCAAATCGGCGCGGCCAGGGCATTTTCCGTTCAAAGCAGGTCAGCCTTGATCAAGAATCGCTCAAGCGCGCAGTCGGGGGGCTTTTATGGGCCGTTCGGCGTTGCGCGCACGCGCGGCCGTGTTCGCAAATGCAGCACATGTTGCCATGCACCGAGACCGCGTGAACCAACGCCACCGCTTTGCCTTGCATCTTCCAGAACGTCCACCCGGCCCGCGGGTTGGGCACGTTTGTCCGACGCATGTCGGTGCCATTCGCGC
>CALCPC010000767.1 GCA_937900975.1 uncultured Paracoccaceae bacterium | reverse complement strand
AACAGGTCCGCGGCCGTCATCACCATCCCGGGCGTACAGAACCCGCACTGCAGACCGTGATGTTCCTGAAAGGCGGCTTGGATCGTGCCAAGAGAGCCGTCGGCATTGGCCATCCCTTCGATCGTTTGCACCGTGGCCCCATCGGCATCCGCGGCCAAGACAGAGCAGGCCTTTACGGAATGGCCGTCCATCAGCACCACGCAAGCGCCGCATTGCGACGTGTCGCAGCCCACATGCGTGCCGGTTAGGCGGAGATCTTCCCTCAGAAACTCCACAAGAAGGCGGCGCCCTTCAACGTCGCCTGTGACGGCTTTACCGTTCACGGTCATCGAGATTTCGGTCACGCGGTTCCTCCCCTGCATTTCGCAGCCTTACGTCGCTTTGTGGCCTGTCCAAGCGTGGCATGGGCCGATCATGGCTTCGGTCCGGAACGTTGCCCGGTGTCCGCCACCACCGTTCGCGATCAGGCGGCGATGATCAAGTGACTTGTTGTCACCCGGCGGCGCCATCGCGGTTTCGGCCCGCTCAAAGCGATTTGGGCAGGGTGGAGAGGAAGTTTAGATGCGTGCCGCCATACCGGCGCCGATCCAGGAGCGCGAACCCCGCGGGCGGAGCGGCGGGCGCGGCGTCTTCCCAGACGACCGTGGCGCCGTCCGCGATCCATCCCCCCTGCCGCGCCGCGATCAGCGCTGGGGCGCCGAGACCGCTGCCATAGGGCGGGTCGAGAAGAACGAGCGCTGCGGGGGGCGCGCCGTTTGCGCCAAGACGCGTTGCATCGCGGCGGATCAGGGTGGCCCGCCCAGCGGCGCCGGTTGCCGTGATGTTGCGCCGGATCAGGCCGGCGGCTGTCGCGCCTTTGTCAACGAAAGTGGCCGTTGCGGCGCCGCGGGACAGCGCCTCTAACCCCAGGGCGCCGGTGCCGGCGAAAAGATCCAGCACATGGACGCCGTCAAACGCGGGGTAGGGCCCATGGAGGAGAAGGTTAAAAAGGCTCTCCCGTGTTTTGTCGGTCGTGGGCCGCAGCGCCGCCCGCGCATCCCCGGCGCCAAGACTGGTGAGTGCTGTGCCCCGCCAGGCACCCCCGACGATCCGCAAGGGTTATGCCGCGCTGAGAGATTTGAGATCGGTGTCGGGCGATGCAAGCGCCGCGGGGTCGGGCGAAAGGCCCGCCTCAACCCACCCTTTGCCGAGGCGATAGGCCCGGGCATCGTTCATGGCGTCGATGGCGATAAGACGGTCACCCCTAAAGTACCAAACCGAATGCGCCCCGGGTCGCGCGCCGGGGCGGGCGATGGTGCGGTCATAGCCTGTGTTCAGCCCTGCGATTTGCAGTTTTACATCGTATTGGTCGGACCAGAACCAAGGTCGCGCGGTGTAGCGGACGTTTTGGCCCAGCATGACACGGGCAACGACGCTGGCTTGTTCGATCGCGTTTGGCACCGATTCAAGACGCAGTCGCCGGCCGTCATGGGGAAAGGATGTTGCATCGCCGGCGGCAAAGACGCGCGGGTCTGAAGACCGCCCCTGCTCATCGACGGCAATCCCGTTGTGCAGCACCAGACCGGCCTCGGCCGCAAGCCGCGTATCGGGATCGATGCCGATGCCAACGACGACAAGATCCGCATCGATCTTGCGTCCATCCGACAAAAGCGCGCCATCGACCGCCTGTTGCCCGGTCAGCCGCGTCAGACCCGTACCCTCTTGGATCTCGACCCCGTGGCGTTGGTGAAGGTCGCGGAAATAGGCAGCGCTTTCAGCGGCGGCGCCGCGGGCAAGGATGCGTTTCTCCCGCTCGATCAGCGTCACGCGAAGGCCGCGGGCCGCGGCGCCGGCTGCGGCCTCTAGCCCGATATAGCCGCCACCGACAATCAACAGCCGGCGCCCCGGTTGAAACGCCGGCGCCATCGCATCGATATCGCCAAGCGTGCGGACGGTGTAGACGCCGTCGAGGGCGCCGCCGATTTCCGCGGGCAGCGCGCGCGGGATAGAGCCGGTGGTCAAGGCAAGCTGATCATAGGCAAGCTGCGGACCATCGGCAAAGTGAACCAGCCCCGCCGCGCAATCGATCCGCTGGACCGTCTGGCCAAGGCGCAGTGCGATGCCCCGCTCCTCATAAAAGGTTAGAGGTCGCAGGTAGAGCCGCTCAACCGTCATGTCGCCAAGCAGGTATTTCTTCGACAGCGGTGGACGCTGATAGGGGAGATGCGGCTCGGCCCCGATCAGGGTCAGGGGGCCGTCATACCCCTCCGACCGCAGCGTCTCGACCAGCGTCGCCCCCGCCTGGCCCGCACCCACCACCACAATTCCCGCCATGCGCGCCCCCGTCGGCAATCGGGGGGACAAGCCCCCTGTGCATCCCGCGCCAGAGCCTATATGAGCCTGGTTCAGAATGGCAATCCAGGAGGGGTCAGATGCCGATATCCGTGGGAGAGATGCTGCCAGAGGGCACATTGATGGAAGTGGGGCCGGATGGGCCAACCTCCGTCAGTGTGGCGGACGTTCTGGGCGGTGGCAAAGCCGTCGTTCTTGGGATGCCAGGGGCCTTTACGGGCACATGCACGTCCGAGCATCTGCCAAGCTTTCAAAAGAACATGGATGATTTGAAGGCGAAGGGCGTCGACACGGTCGTGTGCGTCACGGTCAACGATCCTTTCGTGGTCAAAGCATGGGGCGACGCGACCGGGGCACCGGCCGATGGCATCCGGCTGATGGCCGACCCCGAGGGCGCCTTTGTTGGGGCGCTTGGCCTGACCTTCGACGCGCCGCCCGTGGGGCTGATCAACCGGGCGCTGCGGTTTGCGATCCTGGCGGATGGCGGCAAGGTCTCGCTTTTGCATGTTGAGGATTCGCCGGGCGACGTGTCGACCAGTTCTGCCGAGGCGCTTTTGGCTGCCATGTGATCCGTCGGCCAGCCTGCCGGGGCGGTTGGGCGCGGGCGCCGCTCTGGCATGCCCCGCGCGCAACCGCCGGGGCCTGCCCGTGTGTTGTCGCCCGATTGCGCCAGCCGGCGGCGACGGTGCGGCGGGGTGGCAATCGCCGCGGTCTTGGGTCTTTCATGTCCGAACTGGCCCAAAGGACGACGGGCAAAAGATCAGCGTTTTGCCGATCCCGTGACTGGGGTTTTCGACCCGATTGCGACAAAACTGCCCACAATGCGCGTTCGCGCCGGACTAGAAGAGCGGCCTTTGGGCTGAAGAACGGCGCTCCGCCGGCTGGCGTTTTGGAGCAGTCTTCGTTCGCATCGGCTCAGCGAACACCGCTCTGAAATCAGTAGGGCGTTGAGTTTCCATGGGCTTGCCGGTCGCGACGCGTTTGACCGAAAAACGTCTCGCCCTCGCGCCGAGGCGGGGCCTAGTCTTAGCAAAGACCGCAGTCTGGCGAGCCCCGGCTCTCTCTGAGGGGGGTCTAAGCGCCGCAAACCGTCGCGTGCACCCGGTGGGGTTCGGTCGCCGCACGAAACGGCGTTTCCTCCCAGATGGGACGGCGGATCAGGGTGCGCCGAGCCCCTCTGTCCGCATCCGCTCCAACACGTCGAGCCCCTGCATGTTCAGAAAATGCAGCATGTCGATGAACACCCAATTCTCGGCCAGTTTGTCGCCGTCGCGGCGGTAAAGATCAACGACCCGCATATCGGCCATGCCACCGGCGGTCATGCCCATGTAGCCCCGCTCAATCCGCAGGGACAGGTTAGGCCAACCGAAAAAGCCGCCATAGTTGCCCTCCCCAATCCGGCAGATATGTCCGTTGAACTGGCGGTCGCGGATCCGGGTTCTAAAGGGCTGTTGGTGCTGGGTAATGTAGCGCTCAATCGTGTAGGTCGCGCCGCTGCCCGCCGGACCCCACCACAACATATCGTCATGCCAATGGGCGTTAAGCTCTTCCTCCGGGCCGCCAAAACGCGTGTGGGTGTTGATGGCCGTGCACATGGCATCGCTCAGGGCGAGCGTTTTGGCGCCCTCGGCCGGATCGTGGCGCGCATCCAGGATCCCGTCATGGGTCATCGGCCCGGGCTGAACCAAATGCGCGCCCGATTGCGGCGGCAGCGGGCGAAGCCCAACCTGCATCATCAGATGCACAAGATCGCAGAAAAAGGCCGTTTCCACGATCCTGTTGCCCTCGATCCGGTGAAACTCTGCGTAGCGCAGCATCGCGATCCGCCGGTGCGGTGGAATGCCGAGGAATGGCGCGTCGAAAAGGCCCATAAGATGGCCCATCGAGACCGTCCAAGTGCCGGGCGCCAAGGAGTTTTCGCCAGCGAAAAAGATGTCTTCACGCCGCTGAACCCGGCTGAACGCGGATAGAAACGGCTGCCAGAACGCCGCTGCGACCGCCTCGGCCCCCGTTTGCTCATGAAACGGATGCATCCCGCGCCAATGCCAGCCCGGCGCGGTGTGCCGGGCAAGAAGATCCGCCACCGTATCCGGCCTGGCCTGGCGCAGATCGGCGGTGGCGGCCCGGGCAATCGCCTTGGCGGTCTGGATGGGGTCGGATTTGGCGGGCCGATGCGCCGCCACCTCCGGCCGGGATTCAAGCAGTTGGTCGCTCACCCTTTCACTGCCCCAGCGGTCAAGCCGCTGACGATCTGGCGCTGGAAAACCATGATCAGTACGAAAAGCGGCGCTGTGGCCGAGACGACCGCGGCCACAGCGAACATCACGTTGCCCTCGACTTGGGTGGTGCCAAGAAAGCTTGCGATCTTCGGCACCATGGTCTGGTTGTCTTGGCTCAGCAGCATCGCCGTCACGGCAAAATCGTTATAGGCAAGAAGGAACGAAAAAAGGCCCGTTGTGATCACGCCGGGCCACATCACCGGAATGATGACGCGACGGAACGCTTCGAACCGGGTGCAGCCATCGACCATCGCACTCTCATCCAAATCCTTGGGGATATTCAGGAAAAAGGAGTGTAGCATCCACAGCGTAAAGGGTTGGTTGATCGCCACAAGAACGATAATCGCCGTGGGCAAATGGCCCCAAAGGTTCCACTCAAAAAACGGTAGCAGGTAGCCAGAGACCAGCGTGATGTGCGGCATCGCGCGAAAGACAAGCGCGATCATCAAGAGCCAGAAGGCATAGCGAAAGCCCGAGCGTGCCAAGGCGAACCCGCCAAGCGTGCCAAAGGTCAGCGAAATCACCACCGTGCAGACGACCACGATCATGGTGTTGAGAACAGCGCGCCAAAAATTCTGCTCGATCCACGCGCCCTCATAGGCCTGGCCGGTGAAGGCCGTCCCGGTTTCGACAACCGTGCGCGTGCCCCAGATCGCATCCATCCAGTCGCCGCGCGAGAAGAAGTCGGCCTGCACTTTGAAAGAGCCCCAAAGCGTCCAGAAAAACGGGAACGCCGCGACGAGTATCCACAAGATAATGAACGCTGTTGAGGCGATGACGAGGGCGGGAGGACGGCGCGTGGCTACGGACATCTTAAGCTCGCTTGCGGTTGAAATCGGCCCAGGTGCGGATCAGCACCGGCATCAGAAGGAATGCCACCCCGATAATTGTCAGCATCGACGTGGCGGCGGCAGAGCCGAACTGTTGAAATTCGCCCCGCAGATCGTTGTAGATGATCCAGGACAGCGAGGTTGCGTTCGCCTCGGCCGCGAAGCCCACGATCGGCTCAAAAACCCGGAAATTGTCCATAAGCTGCATCAGTGTGATGAAGACAACCAGCGGCAGCATGTAGGGGATCACGACATAGCGCACCCGCTCCCACCGCGAGGCGCCGTCGATCATGGCCGCCTCCAACGTCTCGCCCGGTACGGTTTGGAGACCGGCGTAAAACACGATGAAGGCGAACGGCGCCGATGACCAGATGCCATAGGTGAAAAGGGTGATCCATGTCAGCGTGGGGGAGGCTTTCAGACTAAGCTCCGGGTCGTCAAAAAGCCATTGCAGCGTCTTGCCGATCACGCCCTGCGCATCGATCATCCAAAACAGGATAAGAGAGCCGATCAGCGGCGTGATGATCATCGGCAGAAGCGACACGAAAATCGTAGGGCCCTTCAAAAGACTGGGAAGGGAGTTCACGGCAAGCGCGAGAAATAGGCCGAGCACGATCACACAAGGGGTGACGATGAACGTATAGGCCAGCGTGAACGCCAAAGCC
>CALCPC010000766.1 GCA_937900975.1 uncultured Paracoccaceae bacterium | reverse complement strand
GCGTGATAACCGTGATCGAACGTTGCGGACTTACGCTCAGGTCCAGCCGTGCCACGGCGGCGAAGGCCACTGTGTAAAGCACGAACATCGCGTCAGCCTCGATAAGCAGAATACTGGTGAAAAGGCTTGTCCGTCCTTCGGCCAGCGCCAACGTCATGGTTGCAAGCCCGGCAAGAAGCGACCCACCGGTCATCACGAAGCGCCCGCCGAAACGGTCCGTCAAAATGCCGGCAACAGGCGACATCAGCCCGCCCAAAAAAAGCGCCAGCGACAAAACGCCAAAGATGCCGGAAAAGGTCAGACCCAGCGGGTCCGCCATTTTTGGCAGCAGGATCGCATAGGCGTAATAAAGCACGCCATACCCCAGGATCTGCGTGATCCCGAGGCTTGTGGCGGGCAGATAGTCCCGGTTCCATCTCATGCAGCGAGCGATATCGCGCGACAGGCTGGGCGGCCACCCACCCAAGGGCATGGCAGCGCAGGCGGTTGCCCCCTTGGCCCAGACGACGAGCGCCTTCTAAACGGTACCGACGGCGGTGGTTCCCCGGCCCTCCAGACCCATGGCCTGTGCCGGGCCCTCCTGCCCTTCGCGGCCCATGCTCAATCGCCGTTTCGCCGACAGCGGACATCGTCAGGGACGGCGGGAAGCAGTCGCTCGACCTGAGCCATCGCGATCTTGGACGGTGCCTGGACGCAGCCATTCGGGGGTCTTGCCCCCGTTTTCATCGGCGACGTGCCAAGCGCCACAGGCCGGCCACTCGCGCGCTTAGGTCTCCGGCGTTTCTTCACCGCAAATCTGGCGCCAAAGCGCCGCGCTGTCAGGGCGCCCGGAACACCGTGTGAGTGAAAGAAATTTCTGTTTAAGCGTGGAGCGCGAAAAGGGCGCTTCGGGGTCCCCCGGGCAATGGTCTGTTTGGCCCGAAATGGCCGTGCCATCGCTGTAAGTGACGACGACACGACAATGGCGCGAGACAGGCCCGTCGCGCGCCACAGGCACAAACGCCACAGTTGACGCCAAATGGAGGAAGCTTTCGGAGGTTAGAAGATCCGCCGAAAAGCTGTCAGGACGGATGTGGCCTTGAAGCAAACGCGCCGCAAGCACCGCCGGGGTCGAGAACCGCGCTGCCGTGGCATTCGTGGGGCTTGTGCAGTCGAGAAGCTGCGCCGCTTCGAAGGTCTCGATCTGGATGGTGCGTATGTCCGATGGCTTTGTTTCGCGACCGTCGAGGGCCGCGTCGAGCGCCGTGAGCGCGCCTTGCGTCTCACGGCAGGACGCTTCAAGCTTCATGAAATTCGACATCAGCATCGGCGGCGTGGGGGCGGCCGGGACGAGCAGATTCCTATCGCACCCGGTTCCGAGAATACCCCCGAGGTTGCGTTCCAGCGAACCCGGTCCTGAACCGACCCCGGCCAGCACAAGATCGCAGGCCAGCATTCCGTTGCGCGCCGACACCCCGATAAGGGCGCTGCGCACCGTTCCCCCGAGCAGCGGGGTGGCAAAAGATGTCGGCGTTGCCAGGCTTGCTGCCATATCGACCACGTCCGGCCACATCGACGTCGGCATGTTGCGCAGGGAAGCGACCGCCACCGCTGCCCCGACCGCGCCCCAGGTGCCATGCGGATGGATGTCTGTTCGCAACCGGATCGCATGACCGCCGCGGGCCGCAGCCTCATAGCCCAAAACGAACGCCCGGATAACGCGGTCATCGAAAGCGCTGGCACCGGACGTTTCGGCCAGGATAGCAGCGGCGACCGGGGCGGCCGGATGGCCGCCAGCGTCGTAATGGCCTTCGTCAAGCTCCTGCGCGGCGGCGGCAAAACCAAGAAGCATCGCGGTGTCTGCCGGCGCATGGCGGACGCCCGTGGCGCCTTCGGTCTTCGCGCCCAACGGCAACCGCGACCGAAGGGCTGCGACCTCATCATCTGCCAGACCGCCGATCATGCAGCCGACCGTATCGGCAAGCACCAGCCTTGCCTGGGCGGCTTCGGCCTGGGGCAGCGGCACCTTGAGCAGATCCACCAGGCGTCCAACCAGCCCCGCCGAGGCGTTCATGCAGTCTTGGCTTTCGGCTGGCCCGAGGCGATCTCCTCTTCCTTTTCGCGCATATACGCCCCGGCGAGGATCGGCGGTTGCATCGGGGTGGTCCCGTCCGGCACGGTGCCGGGAATGGCGCTTACCAGCGTATCGAAGTTTGGATGCAGGAAAAAGGCGAGCGACTGGCGCGGTCCGGTCTGGCGGGCGCCTTCGGGCGGATTGACCACGCGATGCAAATTCGAGGTCCACCGCTCATTCGTCCACCGCTGCATCATGTCGCCGATGTTGATGACGAAAGCATCGCGGATGTAGGGAACGGCGCGCCAATTGCCCTGCCGGTCAAGCACTTCAAGCCCACCGGGCGCAGCGCTTGGCGCCAGAATGGTCAGCGCGCCATAGTCGGTATGCGCGCCAGCCCTAAGCTGTCCCGGTTGGGGCGGAACATCCTGGACCGGATAGTAGATCGAGCTGAGGATGGCGAAGTGCCGATCGATCTTGTCCGCAAAGAAATCTTCACCAGCCCCCAGCGCCAGACCGAAAAGCTGCATCAGCTTGCCGCTGAGGCGCTCCATTTCCGAATAGTATGCTTCTGTCTGCTTGCGGAACGCGTCCTGTCCCTCTGGCCATCTGTTCGGACGATAGAAATTCTTCGCATCGCCTTCGTGGAAATACGGGTCATCGAGGTCAAGCCGCCCCGCCATAAAGTACTCACGGATATCTGGCGGGGCAATCTTACCCTCCTTCGCGGCCAGGCCAGACTGTCCCAGACCATGATAGCCTTGCTGCTCGCCCGCGGGCGCCTTGACCGCAAGCTTGGTATCGCTCGGACCCTCGAAGAAGCCGCGGGACGTCTCGAACATCCCGTCGATAGACGCACGATCAATACCGTGACCGGTGACCAGCAGAAAGCCGATCTCCCGGTTCGTCCGGTCCACCAGCGCGGCGGTTTGATGTTTCTGGTCTTCGTTGCCGTTCAAGAAGCCACCGATGTCGATCACCGGGATCTCGGACTCCTCTTGGTCGCTTGTCATATTGTGCACCATATTGTTAACTATAATGATAACGATATGAAAGTTTGGCGGAGCGAGAGTCAAATGGAAACCTATCGCGGCATGGATCGGGACAAGCTGGCGGCTGCTTATAACATCCGCGCCGTCGTTCCGGCTTGGCAGGAATACTTGGCCGATTGGGAAGCCCGCAGCGCTGCGCTTTATGCCGGTCGGACCTGTACGCGCGATCTTTTCTATGATGATGCCAGCCCCCGGCGTCGCTTTGACGTGTTCGAGGGAACCCGGCCGAACCTGCCGACAGTGCTTTATATGCACGGCGGCTATTGGCAGTGGAACGACAAAGAAGGACAGGCTTTTGTCGCCGAAGGCGCGCTGGATCAGGGCATCTCGGTCGCGATTGGTGAGCATACTCTGGCGCCCGCCATCAAGATGGCCGGCATCGCGGAAGAGATGCCGCAACTGGTCCGCGCCGTCTCGGCGCACGCCGTCTCTGCCGGGCGCAGTCCGCGCGTGGTCCTGCTCGGCATGTCTTCCGGCGCACATCTGCTGGCGCTGACGCTGAACATGGTGGAGGTGGCGGGCGCCATTTTGATCAGCGGCGCCTACGATCTCGATCCGGTTCGGCTTTCGCCCTTGAACGACGCCATCGGCATGGACCACGCAGAGGCGCGGGCCTGCTCGCCTCTGCATCTTCCGCACACTGCGCCGAAGCCTGTGATCGTGGCGTTCGGCGATGCCGAGCGTCCTGAAATCCGCAGGCAGGGCGAGGATTTTCACGCCCTTCTCGTCGGGCAGAGGTATCCCGCGCGCCTGTTGCCGGTGCCGGACACGGACCATTTCTCTGTTCTCGAAACGCTTGCGCATCCAGACGGGATGCTGTGTCGTGCCCTCGCAACCCTTGTCGAAGAGTGTGAAGGACCGTAACCAACAATGTGAATTATATCGGTCGCGCTGCAACGCTTTACCTACGTGCCTTGTTGCGCACGGCCTGGCGAAAAAACAAAGTTTGTCCGGGGCATTGGCACAATGAGAGGTCTATCCAAGCAGGAGCGGCAGGACTTCGACTACTTTGTCAGCGCGATCGCCGAGCGTCGGCTTGCGCCCGGCATCCGCCTTGTCGAAGCCGACCTCGCTGAAAAGTTCGGCGTAAGCCGGGGTCGTATCCGGCGCGTTCTGCTCGCGCTTGGCGAGGCGCATGGCGTCCGGCATGAGGCCAATCGCGGGGCCCATGTCGCGCGGCCTTCGCTTCGGGAGGCCAAGGAAATCATCCAATCGCGCATTCTGATCGAACGCCAACTAGTGGCCGAGCTGGTCGGGCAGGGCGAAGAGGCGCGCCACCGCGCGGCCCAAACCTTGCATGCGCATGTAGAGCGGGAGAACGATGCGGTCAGACGGCGGGCGCGCGGGGAACAGATCCGGCTGTCCGGCCAGTTTCACGTCCTGATCTGCGAAGCCTTGGGCAACAAGGTCATGGCTGAGATCCTGGAACGCTTGGTCCTGCTCAGCTCGCTTGCCCTGGCAACCCACGCGCCGACGGTCGGGGACCAATGTGGCCCTGACGAACACGCGGATATCGTGAAGGCGATCCGGGACGGAAATTCCAAAGTGGCCGCCGAACTGATTGAGCATCACTTGCGCCATGTCGAAGAGGCCTTCGAAGTGGTTGAGGACATAGGGCTTGGCCTATCTTGAGGCTTTGCGCCGCGCGCGTGCCGTCCAGGCGATGAGGGCGAAGGCCGTCCCGATCACGACAAACGATATCAGCGTCGTCGCGGTGCCGAGGGCATAGATCGACGGGGTCGTCACCGTCTGGGTCAGGCCGCGAAGCTCCAGCGGCAATGTGTTCCGTCCGCCAATCGCCTGGGAGGTCCGGGCGATCTCGTCCCAGGACAGCGTGAAGCCAAACAGCCCGACGCCCACCAGAGACGGCGTAATGATCGGCAGCGTCACAAGAAAAAGGGTCTGCCAATGCGATGCCCCCATGTCCCGCGCGGCTTCTTCGAAACTTCGGTCGAACCGGTTGAAGGTCGCGATAAGTATCAGCATCCCGAAAGGGATCGTCCAGGTCAGTTGCGCCCCAAGCGCTGAGGTGAAGAGACCTGCCGAAGAACGATGCTGCGGAAAGATCGCGCTGATCGCGTCATCAAGCAGTCTGAACTCCAGTCCTATCCCCAAGGAAACCACAATAGATGGCACGATGAGGCTCGCGATCGTGAGGTAGAGGACAAGCTGCGAGCCGCGAAAGCCGATCCGGAAAGCCAGCGCACCCATGACGCAGATGACCAGCGTCAGTGCCGCCACCAAGACCGCAAGGGCAAGCGACCTTTGCAGCGCGGCGCCAACGTCGACGACGCCCATCCCTTCCCAAAGCTGCATAAACCAGTGCAGCGACAGACCGCGCATCGGGAACGTCAGACCGCCGCTTGGCCCCTGGAACGACAGCACAAAGATCGTGATGGTCGGTCCATAAAGGAAGACAACGAAAAGGACGAAAATCGTCGAGAAAAAGGCCAGACGTCGCCTGCTGCGCTTGATCATAGCTCTTTCCGGATATCGACGAGGCGGGTCATGCCCCAGATGATGACCAGGACCGCCGCCAAAAGAACGATCGAGTTCGCGGCCGCGATCGGAAACTGGAGAAAGCTCATCTGAACCTGGATCACCTTGCCGACTGATGCGATCTGTTGCCCGCCCATGACGCCGATTGTCAGAAAGTCTCCCATAACGATGGTCACCACGAAGATCGCGCCAACCACAAAGCCCGGTCGGCAGAGCGGCAGGACGACCATCCAAAGGATCTGCAGGAAGGACGCCCCGGCATCCTGGGCCGCTTCGATCAGGCTTTTGTCGATCCGCAGCATCGTGTTTACGAGCGGGACCATCATGAACATCGTGTAAAGATGCACGAGAGCGAGTGCGACCGCGAAGTCCGAATAAAGCAGCCAATCGACCGGCTCGTCGGCAATGCCCAGCCTTTGCAGCACGTCGTTTATCAGACCGTTGCGCCCCAAAAGCGGGATCCAGGAAATCATCCGGATAACGTTGGACTTCTAGAATGGAA
>CALCPC010000765.1 GCA_937900975.1 uncultured Paracoccaceae bacterium | reverse complement strand
GCCCCGCGCATCGTCCAAGGGCCAGCCACACCCCCGCCGCGCCAGGTCTAGGCGGGCAGCATCGCCGGGCCCGGCGGGGCCGCCGCATTGATGCGGCCCCGCGCAAGACCAGACGCCCGGGCCGCCACCCGCGCGACCAAGCCGGTCTTCGCGCCCCCCTCCGCTCCTTGCGGGTCGGAGGGGGTCAAAGCGCGGGGCGGCGTCCAATCCTGTTCTTTTTGCGCAACGGGGCGAGGCTGTTGCGGTTTTGTTTGCATTCAAGCAGGCAAAGCGGTCTTGAAAGAACTGGCAAGCCGTTGATGTTAAGCGCATTTTCGGATTTTTGCCGGTCAACGCCAAGGACGCGGCCCTAGCCGACGGTCGTTGGCCTCTCAATTATGGCCCGCTCCAGTGTTGTTGCGGTTAGCCAGCTAAGCCCGGCGAGAAGTGCTGCACAGCCAAGACAAGCCGTCAGCCCGCCGACCTGATAACTAGCCCCGCTCATCAGCGTTCCAATCAGACGCCCAGCAGCATTGGCCATGTAGTAAAACCCGACATCCAGCGTCACCCGCCCCGCCGAGGTGAAGGCCAGGATCAGATAGGAGTGGAGCGCCGAGTTGATCGCAAAGATCGCCCCAAAGGCCAAAAGCCCGACAACCAGCGTCACGGTCAGCCAGGCCGCTGCCCCCCCGGCCCACCACGCCGCCAGCGCCAGCGCCAAAGGCACAAGCGTCAGCGCGCCCACCCACCACCGCGCCAGCGCGACGATCTCGCCGACTGGCTTTTCGGCCGCCGCCAGTAGCCGGGGGGCAGACGCCTGGATCGCGCCATAGCCGATGATCCAGGCCGCCATGAACAGGCCGACCTGAAAAAACGCCGCGCGGTTGCCCGCGACGCTGCCATCGGAAAGGACGCTGTAAAAATAGATCGGGATCCCCACGACAAACCATGTGTCCCGCGCGCCAAAAAGGAACATCCGCGCCGCCGACAGCCGGTTGATCCGCGCGTCCTTTGAGAAGACCTCGCTGAATTTCGCGCCCTTGCGCCCCGCCGGTAGTCCTGCGGGCATAAAGATCGCAGTGGCGGCCAGAATGGCGCCAAGAATTGCGGCCATCGCCAAAATGGCCGGGGTGAACCCGATTGTGGCAAGCAGGACTGTCCCAAGGAAAAAGCCAAAACCCTTGACCGCGTTTTTCGATCCCGTCAGCAGTGCCACCCAGCGAAACAGCGCCCCGCCCTCTGCCGGTGCCAGAAGCTTGACAGCACTCTTGGAACTCATCTTCGCCAGATCCTTGGCGACGCCCGAGACACCCTGCACGGCCATCACAAAAACAACCGATAGCGTAATGGTCCAACCGGGATCGAGCAAAGCGAGCGCCAGAAGCGCCGCGACTTGAAGCGCAAGACCGGCATAAAGCGTTGAGGTCAAACCGAAACGGGCCGCGATCCAGCCCGCCGAGAGGTTGGTGATGATCCCCATCACCTCATAAAGCAGAAACAGGTAGGCAAGCTGGATTGGTGAGAAACCCAAGCTGTGGAAATGCAACAGCACCAACATCCGAAGCGCGCCATCGGTCAGCATAAAGGCCCAATAGGCGGCGGTGACGGCGATGTAGGCCGCCAGCCCTGGGTGCGCCACACTCACGCCCGTTGCGCCCCGGCGACCAGCCGCACCACATCCGCCAGGCGCCAGGCATAGCCCCATTCGTTGTCGTACCAGGCATAGACTTTCACCTGGGTGTCATTGACCACAAGCGTGGACAGCGCATCCACGATGGCAGAGCGTTGGTCGTTGATATAGTCGGTCGACACCAGGGGCCGGGTCTCGTAGCCAAAGATCCCTTTCAAGGACCCCTCTGCGGCCGTCTTGAAAAGCGCGTTGACCTCCGCGACATCCGTCTTGCGCTGCATCTCGAACACGCAATCGGTCAGCGAGGCGTTCAGGAGCGGAACCCGCACCGCATGTCCGTTGAGCCGGCCCTTCAAATCCGGATAGATCATCGTGATCGCGGTGGCCGAGCCTGTCGTGGTCGGGATCATGGAATTCAGGGCCGAGCGCGCGCGGCGCAGATCCTTATGCGGACGGTCGACGATGGTTTGTGTGTTGGTGACATTGTGGATCGTCGTGATCGATCCATGCGCG
>CALCPC010000764.1 GCA_937900975.1 uncultured Paracoccaceae bacterium | reverse complement strand
CCTTGACAGGCTGATTTGTCTATACATAAGCTGAAGGTGCGGCGTCGGGCAAGCGCCCCGCCAATGTCAAAGCATATGGGAAAATCGATGTCTCGCGCGCTTCTTTCCGGTGCCAGGATTGTCACCCTGACAGGGCCCGGATCGCAGGCCTCCGTCACCGAGGGCGCGGTTTTGGTGGAGGGCGGCCGCATCCTGTGGGTGGGGCCAAGCGGGGCCGCGCCAGAGGCCGACACGGTGCGCGATTTGGAGGGGCGGCTGGTCACGCCGGGGCTGATCGACTGTCACACCCATCTTGTCCATGGCGGCCACCGGGCGGGCGAGTTCGCCAGACGTCTCGCCGGCGCAAGCTATGCCGATATCGCCCGCGCCGGCGGTGGTATTGCCGCCACGGTTGCGGCGACACGCGCAGCCAGTCTCGATGACCTTGTGGCCACGGCCCTGCCGCGGCTCGACCGTTTGATCGGTGAGGGGGTGACGACGGTTGAGATCAAGTCAGGCTACGGGCTCGACATCGAAACGGAGCTGCGGATGCTGCAGGCGGCCCGTGCGCTCGGCCAAGCGCGGGCGGTTCGGGTGCGCACCAGCTTTCTGGGCGCCCATGCTGTCCCGCCAGAGTTCAAGGCCGACCGCGCGGCCTATCTGCACGAGGTTTGTCTGCCCGCGCTGCGCCGCGCGGCAAAGGCGGGGCTGGCCGACGCGGTCGATGGGTTTTGTGAGGGGATCGCGTTTTCGCCGGCCGAGATCGCGACGGTGTTCGCCGAGGCCAAGGCGCTGGGTCTGCCTGTGAAGCTTCATGCAGAGCAATTGAGCCATGCGGGCGGCGCGGCGCTGGCCGCCCGAGAGGGGGCGCTGAGCGCCGATCATCTTGAGTATGCGACGCCCGAGGATGCGGCGCAGATGGCGCGCGCGGGCACCGTGGCGGTCCTTCTCCCCGGCGCGTTTTACACCCTGCGTGAGGCAACAGCGCCCCCGGTGGCCGCGTTCCGCAAAGCAGGCGTCGCGATGGCGCTGGCCACGGATTGCAACCCGGGCTCGTCGCCGCTGACCTCGCCCTTGCTGGCGATGAACATGGGGTGCACGCTCTTCGGTCTGACCCCGGGCGAGGCGCTGGCCGGGGTCACGCGCCACGCCGCGCGGGCGCTGGGGCTTGACGATGTGGGCCAGATCGCGCCCGGGTTTCGGGCCGACCTGGCCATCTGGGATGTCGAAGCGCCGGAAGAGCTTGCCTACCGGATTGGCTTTAACCCGCTTTGGGAGCGCTTTTTTGGGGGTATCGCATGATCCTAGAGCCCGGCTCCGCGCCGCTTTCTGCGCTGGCGGCGGTTTATCGCGGCACGGGCGCTGTGCGGCTGCCCCCCACACTCCGCCCGCAGGTTGAGGACAGTGCCGCAGCGGTGGCCCGCGCGGCGGCGGGCGACGCCGCGGTTTACGGCGTCAACACCGGGTTCGGGAAGCTGGCGCATATCCGCATCCCGCTAGAGGATACCGCGACGCTGCAGCGCAACCTGGTGCTAAGCCATTGCTGCGGCGTTGGACCCGCGCTCGACTCCGCCGATGTGCGGCTGATGATGGCGCTGAAGCTCCTCTCGCTTGGCCGCGGCGCATCGGGCGTGCGGTGGGAGGTTGTCACCCTCTTGGAGGGGATGCTGGCGGCGGGGATCGTGCCGGAGATCCCGCAGCAAGGCTCTGTCGGGGCGTCGGGCGATTTGGCGCCGCTGGCGCATCTGGCTGCGGTGATGATTGGGGAGGGGTGGGTGCTGTCGGCCGGGCGCCGAAGCGCTGGGCGCGATGCGCTGCGAGAGGCGGGGCTGCAGCCCGTGGTCCTGGGCCCGAAGGAGGGGCTAGCGCTTCTGAACGGGACGCAGTTTTCCACAGCGGCCGCCCTGTCGGGGCTGTTCGCGGCGTTTCGGGGCGCGGCGGCCGCGGCGGTGCCCGCGGCGCTGCCCACGGATGCGATCATGGGCTCCACCGCGCCGCTGCACCCGCAGATCCATGCGCTGCGCGGGCATCGCGGCCAGATCGAAGTGGCCGCAGCCGGCCGTCATCTAATGACCGGCAGCGCCATTCGCGAAAGCCACCGCGAGGGCGATGCGCGCGTCCAAGATCCCTATTGCGTCCGCTGCAACGCCCAGGTTCTTGGCGCGGCGCTGGACGTGCTGCGCGCCGCGGCCCATACGCTGGAGATCGAGGCCAACGCCGCAACCGCCAACCCCCAGATCGTCGGCGCAGGCGAGATCGTGTCTGGGGGCAATTTCCCTGCCGAGCCCGTGGGCTTTGCCGCCGACCAGATCGCGCTGGCCATCGCCGAGATCGGCGCCATCGCCCAGCGGCGGATCGCGCTGATGGTGGACCCCGCGCTCAACCACGATCTGCCGCCCTTTCTGGCGCCTGAACCGGGCCTCAACTCGGGCCTGATGATCGCAGAGGTGACGTCGGCGGCGTTGATGAGCGAGAACAAACATCTCGCAAACCCTTGTGTGACGGATTCGACACCCACCTCGGCCAATCAGGAGGATCACGTCACCATGGCCGCGCATGGGGCGGTGCGGTTGCGGCGGATGACCGGAAATCTGCACCGGATCCTCGGGATCGAGGCGATTGCGGCGGTCCAAGGGATCGAGGCGCGGGCGCCGCTGTCGACATCGCCGATCTTGGCCCGAGTGGCCCAGCGGCTGCGGGCGGAGGTTCCGCCGCTTGGGGCCGACCGGGTGCTGTCGGGCGATATCGAGGCGGCGGCGCGCGTGGTGGCATCGGGTGCGCTGGCCGATGCCGCGGATATCGGGTTCGCACCATGACCGGGATCGCGGTGCACGAAGGCACGACGCCCCTGATCCTGGGTCTGCCCCACACGGGCGTCGATCTGCCACCGGAGATTGCGGCTGCGTTGAATGATACCGGGCGCGCGCTGGCCGACACGGATTGGTGGATCGACCGGCTTTATGAGGGGCTGGCGCCGGGGGCCAGCCGCGTGCGCACGCCGATCCACCGCTATGCGATCGACGTCAACCGCCCCCCGGGTGGCGAAAGCCTTTATCCCGGGCAAAGCACGACAAGTCTTGTCCCGATGACCGATTTCGAGGGTCGACCGATCTGGCGCACACCGCCCGACGCGGTCGAGATCGCGCGGCGGCGCGCCGCCTTCCACACGCCCTATCACGCCGCGCTGGCGGCGGAAGTGGCGCGGGTGAAGGCCCGTCATGGGCACGCCGTGCTGTACGACTGCCATTCGATCCGGTCGCGTTTGCCCTATCTTTTCGAAGGCCAACTGCCCGATTTCAACATTGGCACCGATGGCGGGCGCACCGCCCATCCGGCGTTGACCGAAACGGTCACGCAGATCGTGGCAGAGGCCGGGGCCGAGGGGTATACTCACACCGTCAACGGCCGGTTTCGCGGTGGATGGACCACGCGCCATTACGGCCAGCCGGAGGCAGGCGTGCATGCGGTGCAGATGGAGCTCGCCCAATCCACCTATCTCGACGAACATCCGCCCTGGCCCTGGAACGCCGCACGGGCCGAGCGCTTGCGACCGATCCTGTCCCGTATCCTGACCACACTCGCCGCCTGGAGCCCAGAATGACCGAAGCCCCCCCAAACTGGCGCCACAACGCCCGCGTCGTGACCCCGCCGACCGGCGACACGCTGACGGCGAAAAGCTGGCAGACCGAGGCGCCGTTGCGGATGCTGATGAACAACCTGCATCCCGATGTCGCCGAAAATCCGCATGAGTTGGTTGTCTATGGCGGCATCGGGCGGGCGGCGCGCAGCTGGGAGGATTTCGACCGGATTGTTGCGTGTTTGAAACGGCTGGAGGGCGATGAAACGCTGCTGGTCCAATCGGGCAAGCCTGTGGGGGTTTTCCGCACCCATGCCGACGCGCCGCGGGTGCTGATCGCCAACTCCAATTTGGTGCCCCATTGGGCGACATGGGCGCATTTCCACGAACTCGACGCCAAGGGGCTGGCGATGTACGGCCAGATGACGGCGGGCTCGTGGATCTATATCGGCACGCAAGGGATCGTGCAGGGCACATATGAGACCTTCGCCGAGGCAGGCCGCCAGCATTACGGCGGCGATCTTTCGGGGCGCTGGATCCTGACGGCGGGTTTGGGTGGCATGGGCGGCGCTCAGCCCCTGGCTGCCGTGATGGCCGGTGCCTGCTGTCTGGCCGTCGAATGCGACGAGACCCGCGCCGATTTTCGGCTGCGCACCCGGTATCTCGATGAGAAAACCCACGATCTGGACACCGCCCTGGCGCGGATCGCGGAATGGACTGCGGCGGGTGCTGCGAAATCCATCGGTCTGATCGGCAATGCCGCCGACATTTTTGCCGAACTGGTGCGCCGCGGTGTGCGCCCCGATATCGTCACCGACCAAACCTCGGCCCATGACCCTTTGCACGGATACTTGCCGCAAGGCTGGACCGTGGCGGCCTGGCGCGCGGCGCAGGAGCGGGAGCCAGCGGCGGTGGAGGCCGCCGCGCGGGCATCGATGAAGGTGCATGTGGCCGCCATGGTGGATTTTTGGAACGCCGGTGTTCCGACGCTCGACTATGGCAACAACATCCGCCAGGTCGCCAAGGATGAGGGGTTGGAGACCGCGTTTCAGTTTCCGGGTTTCGTGCCGGCCTATATCCGGCCCTTATTTTGCCGGGGCATCGGGCCTTTCCGCTGGTGCGCGCTTTCCGGCGATCCCGAAGACATCTACAAGACCGACGCCAAGATGAAAGCGCTGTTTCCGGACAATGCGCATCTGCACACCTGGCTTGACATGGCGCGAAAGCGGATTGCCTTTCAGGGTTTGCCGGCGCGGATCTGCTGGATCGGGCTCGGCGACCGACACCGTGCGGGTTTGGCCTTTAATGAGATGGTGGCAAGCGGAGAGCTTTCGGCGCCGGTCGTGATCGGGCGCGATCACCTCGACAGCGGGTCCGTCGCCTCCCCCAACCGGGAGACCGAGGCGATGCGCGACGGATCGGATGCCGTTTCGGACTGGCCGCTTTTGAACGCGCTGTTGAACACGGCAAGCGGGGCAACCTGGGTCAGCTTGCACCACGGTGGTGGCGTCGGCATGGGCTTTAGCCAGCATTCGGGAATGGTGATTTGCTGCGATGGGACAGAGGATGCCGCCCGGCGGATCGCGCGCGTGCTCTGGAACGATCCGGCGACCGGTGTCATGCGCCATGCCGACGCGGGCTACGACATCGCGCAAGACTGCGCGCGCGAACAGGGTTTGGACCTGCCGAGCCTTGGGGCAAAACCCTGAGGCCGCGGGCCCGGCCCCGGCGCGCGCCGCCGATCCCGCCACATGCGCCACCAACACGCGCGCCATCCATCTTGATCCGCTGCGTGAGCGCCTGCCCGCCAGGCTGCTGAAAGGCTGACGTCTACCAGTCAAAGGGGATGTTCTTGCGGTCCAGCGCGGCGCCCCGGCGACCGAAACCGCCTGGCCGGTGCGCCCGCGCGCCCTGTCAAAGACCCGAGAGGGTCTGTCCGTCCGTTACCGCAACAGCGCCGGCGTTGGGGTCGTAGGGTGCGGGTGTTGCGTTATGGCCAAGGCCGTAGATATCCTCGTGGCGCTGTAGATTGCCCCACACGTCGGGAAAAAGGGTCAGATAGCGGATCAGCACCGGGATTTCGGCCATCGGCAGGTCGCGCGTCGGTTCGGAATTGGCGAAATCGAGCACTTGGTCAACCGGCAGATCCAGCGCCCAAGCGATCAGGTCGTCCCACCGCTCCACCCGCACACAACCCCAGGAAAGCGCGCGCGCCTCCCGCTCAAAAAGATCGCGGCGGTTGGTGTCGTGCATATAGATCAAAAGGTTGGGCGACAGTTGAACGGCGGCGAGGCCAAGCGGGTTGTCCGCGCCCGGATCCCAAACGCGGTCGGCAAACGCGCCCTCGGCGATCATTTGCGGCGTTGGCGCCCAGGCCGGGCGGAACCGAACGAAATCGGTGCGCAGATCCATCACCGGGGTTTGCGTGCGCCGTTTGCCAACGATAACCCGCGTGCGCAGAACCGGCACGCCGTCTTCAAGCGCCAACAGCTCATAGGAGGGGATGTTGACCAGGATCGCCTTGCCCGCGGGCGGCAGGCCAAGGTCGACACCAAGCTCGTCCATTGTCGCGCGAAAACTGGTGTCGAGCCGGGTCGGCAAGACAAAGGGATCTTTCGGCGGCGGCGGTGTACAGGCCGCGAGCACCACCAAAAAGGCCGAAAACAGCGTCTTGAACGCCAGGGTTAGGGGACGGGGCATGCGCGCAGCACCTTTCCGGTTCGCGCCCAACCTACACAAGAGGGCGAAAATCGCCAGTCGCGCCGCGGCCTTTCCCGACGGGCGGCGCGCCCCAGGTTGCCATCCATGTC
>CALCPC010000763.1 GCA_937900975.1 uncultured Paracoccaceae bacterium | reverse complement strand
GACGTCTCATCCGGGCGTTTGGAGGCGGAGGCACGCGCGATGTACGCGGGCTCTTTCTGCCGCGTTTTTCAGGGCCGCCCGCGCGTGACGCTGAAGCTTTCCAGCACCCTTGACGGGCGTATCGCCACCCAGACCGGAGAAAGCCGCTGGATCACCGGGCCGATGGCGCGCGCCTATGTCCACCATTTGCGCGCGACCCATGACGCGATCCTGATCGGCGCCGGGACCGCGCGCGCCGACAACCCCCGTCTCGACATTCGCGACGTCACGCCACCGGCGCGGCTGCCCGTGCGCATCGTTGTCGATCCACGCCTTTCGCTGCCGCTGACCGGCCATCTGGCCGCGACCGCCGCGCAGCAGCCCTTGTGGCTGATCGCGGGGGCGGGGGGCGATCCCGCGCGGCGCGCGGCCTTTGCGACACTCGGCGCCGAGATCCTGGACGTGCCGCTTCTGGATGGCCGCGCGGACCCCCAGGCGATGCTGCAACGTCTGGGCAAGACAGGGCAGACCCGCGGTTTTGTCGAAGGCGGCGGCCAGCTTGCCGCCTCCCTGCTCCTCGCGGGGCTGGGCGATGACTTGGTGGTGATCTTGGCCGGTAAGCTTTTGGGCGCCGAGGGCGTGCCGGCTGTCGGCGGGCTCAACCTCGCGCATCTGGCGGACGCGCCGGGGTTCGCGCTTGTGGAAACACGCCCCCTCGGCCCTGACATCCTGACCCGCTGGGCGCCGAAAACGCCTGCGTCGCACCTTTCGTGAAATAGGTCAGACATCAAGTATCCCATAGTACGTTGGAACCCTTGATGTGAGTCAGCGCGCGGTGCTTCAGAGTTTTCCCGAAACGCTTAAGCGCCCTTTTCGGTCGCATCGGACCCCAAAAATGCTGCCCCAAACTCGGCAAAGCGCTGATAAGATCTGCGCGCGCCAGCAGCGACTGTTTCAGCCAAAACAAAACGCCCCAAGCCAACCGCGTCTAACGGCGCCAAAGCGGTGCAAAGCGGCGCGCGCGGTACTGCGCCGCCGCCAGCCAACGCATCCGCCGCGCTGGGTTCTCCGACACGGCCGGGCCGCCTTCGGCCAGCCGCGCCAGCACAATCTCGGCCGATGTCGCGCGCCGGGTGACGGGATCGAAATAGCGGGGATAATCGATCAGCGCGGCGTGAATAAGACCCAGCAGATCGGGGCGCGCAGTTCTGCGGGGGAAGCGTTGACCGTGATCCACGGTCAAACCCCAGCCGGCATAAAACGGCCTGCCAAGACAATGGACCGCGCGCCCGCGCAACAGCGCCTCGAACCCCATCAACGACGTCATGGTCCAGACGACGTCGATTGAGGCCAGAAGATCGGCGGCCGAGGCGTTTTCCGCGACCCAATCGGCCAGCGTATCGGCCCTGTCCACCTTGCCTTGGCGGAGCCCGATTTCGACATCGGGATGGGGTTTGTAGATGAGATAAGCATCGGGAAACGCCGCCCGCGCTGCCGCCAGGAGGGCCGCGTTGGTTCGGATTTCGGTCGTGCCCAGCCGGATGGAGGCATCGTCCTCCACCTGCCCCGGGACCAGAACGCGAAGCCGCCCCGCCGCCGCGATTTCCGGCACGGCGGCGCCGACATTGTATTTTGTCACCCCAGCCGCAATCAGCGCTTGGCGCAACGCCTCGGCCCGCGCGCGCGCCGGCGGATCCAACGCGACGGAGGCCGCGATCAAATCTTCCATCCGGCTGGGGCGGGTCGGGTCAAAATAGATGCCCTTGTCATCGAGCACCAGCGAGGCTGCGGGCAGAAGCGCGGCGCCAAGCCCGACGGAACGCAGGAACCCATCCTCCATCCGGCGCAGCGGCACCGACGCCTGCGCACACGCCGCGCGCAGTGCCTCCGTTTCCTTGCCCGCCCAAACGACAACCTCCCGCCCCGCCTGCTTGGCCAAGGCCGCAGCACGCGCGGGCGCATTTTCGAACCGCGGCTTGCCGGCCGGTCCTTCCAAGAACCGACCGATCGGGGCGTGCTTCCACGGCTTCATGCCGACGCAGACGGCGCCGGGCGTGTTGTCGGCCCAGGCGGCGGCCTCTTCGGCCAGTTGTGCCGCGGCCTCCTCAAACCGGCAAAGCGCATCTCGGCAAGGGTGGTACCAGGTGGGATAAAGCAGCATGGCGGCGGCGAAGACCTCTTCCACGCTGCGCTGGCGTGTGCGTCTTGGGTGCGGGGCCCGGTCGTCCGACAGCCCCCAGCCCGCGTACCACGGCTGGCCAAAGACAACGGGGCGGTGGCCGGCCATCATCGCCTCAAACCCCATTTGGCTGGTCACGACATAGACGGCGGCCGCGCGGGTCAGAAGGTCCCAAGGGTTGACGCTGTCGGGGAAAAGCGTCGTGCGTGCGTCGGCGTCACCCGGCGTGAAATGCCCTTGTTTGTGCGCCGCGCTGACCTCGGGATGGGCGCGGATCAGGATCGCTTTGTCGGGATGCTCGGCCCGGGCGGCGGCGAGCATGGCGTGAAACCGCGCGTCATCGGCGCCGCCAAGCCGGATGGAGGCGTCGCCCCGGGTTTGATCGATGACCAGGACAAACCCGGGTTCGGGCAGCGCCGCGCGTCCCCAGGCATTGTATTTGGAGAGCTTTTTGGACCGCAGAAAACGCAGCCCCGCACGGGCCCGTGCGTGTAGTTCGGGCGTGGCCAGCTCAGCGCCGGCCAGCATCTCTTCCAACCGAGAGGGGCGGCTTGCGTCGAGGTAGAGGCCAAGATCGTCAAGGATCAGCCCGGTCGGCGCCGACCCGGTATAGCCCGGGCGGACGGACCGCAAAAACGCGTCCTCGACGTTCAAAACCGGGCGGTCGTAGCGCCGCGCCACCCAAAGCCCGCGCGCCGACACCGGCCTTCGGCCCCAACCGGCAATCGCGTCGAC
>CALCPC010000762.1 GCA_937900975.1 uncultured Paracoccaceae bacterium | reverse complement strand
TTGAGGGGTTGCTCGCGTTCCCGGCCGAGATTGTCGAGGCGGCGTAGATGTCCGGCACAACCCGGGCGCAAACGCTGTGGTTCGTGCGGCTGCCGCTGGCGCTGCCGACGATGGCTGTTGGGTTCAATCAGGCGATTATCTTCGCCTTTTTTATGGTGATCATCGCAGCCTTTATCGGCACGCAGGATCTGGGGCAGGAGTTGCAGCGCACGCTGGCGGGGATGGATCTGGGAAAAAACATCGTTCTGGGGATGAACGAGGCACAGATGGCCATGCCCTTCGCCTTCGCAATTCTGGCCTGGGCCAGGCGACGGCAGGCTGCGCTGGGGCTGGCGTGAAGACTGTTTTCGAACATGCGTGGGAGCGGGGGGGCATCGTCGTCCCCGGCCTGCCCGTGCTGCCCCATGGGGTAGAGCGGCACCCGGTCCCGGGCGGCGGCTCCCGTGCCCTTGCTGTGTTTCGGGGCGACGAGATTTCTGTTGTCGACCGCGACGGACTGCAACCGGGTGAACTGACCCTCTTCGGCCCCGATGGACGCTCAGATGCGGGCTATCTCGGCCGCACGGGCATTGGACGGCCCGAGGCGACGATTGCAACGCTGGCCGGTGGCGGCCGCTCTGGCAAACGCGTGATCGACGCGCTTGGGCGTGCGGGCTTTCGGCTGGCCGACGGTGACGGCGTTGCCCTTTTCGGTGAAGCGTCCCGCCTCGGTGAGACCGAGACGATGGTTGCGGCCTGCGACGGGTTGTTTAGGCGCGCGGCCCCTGGGGGGCCTTTGTCTCCCTTGGCGCAGGACGCACCCACGTATCTGATCCTATATATCCGCCGCGCCAACCCCGCCGCGGCGAAAGACACGCTCGCGCCGCCCGCGCCGCTGGCCGATCCCCTGCAGGATTTCAACATCCAGCCCGGCGCCGCCACGGCCTATGAAGTTAAGGCGGGCGAGTTTGTCCAGATCCTCGACGTCAAGGGGCGGGAATGCTCGGACTTTCAGGCGTTTTCGCGCCGGGCGCTTGACCGTGGGTTAGAGCGAGAGATCGACCCAACCACAACCCGCAGCCTGATGGGCAGCCTCTACCCGGCGCCTGGCGTCTTTTCGAAATACTGGTCTGTCGACCATGAGCCGCTGGTCGAGATCGTGCAGGACACCTGCGGCCGGCACGATACGTTCGGCCTTGCCTGCACGGCCCGGTACTATGAGGATCTGGGCTATCCTGGGCATGTCAATTGCTCGGACAATATGAACATCGACCTCGCCCGGTTCGACATTCGGCCGCGGGGAGGCTGGCCCGCGATCAACTTCTTTTTCAACACGATGCTCGACGCAACCAACGCCATCGGCATGGATGACCCTTGGTCCCGGCCCGGCGATTACGTTTTGTTGCGTGCGCTCACCGATCTGGTTTGCGTCTCCACCGCCTGTCCTTGCGACATCGATCCGGCCAACGGGTGGAACCCCACCGATATCCAGGTCCGCACCTACCGGGCGGGCGAGGATTTCAAACGCTCCATCGGCTACCGGAAATCAGCGGAGGCGGCAGTGCAAGACACCAAGGAAACCGCGTTTCACGGCGCCTTCACCCGGCTGACGCGGGATTTCGTCGCGTATAACGGCTATTGGCTGCCCAACACCTTCACCGGCCATGGCGCCATCGCCGAATACTGGGCCGTGCGCGAGGCCGCCGCGGTCATGGATCTTTCGCCGTTGCGAAAATACGAAGTGACGGGCCCGGACGCCGAGGCGTTGCTGCAGCTTTGCGTGACGCGCAATGTCAAAAAGGTGTCGGTTGGGCAGGTGAGCTACACCGCCATGTGTTATCCGCATGGCGGTATGATCGACGATGGCACGCTTTACCGCCTGGGCGACATGAACTTTCGCTGGATCGGCGGCGCGGATGCGTCTGGCGACTGGTTGCGCCAACAGGCGATGGACCGGGGGATGAACGCCTGGGTGCGCCCGTCGACCGATCAGATGCACAACATCGCGGTGCAGGGGCGCCACTCTCGCGCCATTTTGTCCGAGATCTTTTGGACCGCGCCCACGCAGCCCACCATCGACGAACTCCCCTGGTTTCGGTTCAGCGTCGCCCGGGTGGGTGGGTTTGACGGCACGGCGGTCGTGATCTCTCGCACGGGGTATTCGGGGGAGCTTGGCTATGAGATCTTCTGCCACCCAAAGGATGCGGGTGAGGTTTTCGACCGGGTCTGGGCGGTCGGCGCGCGCTATGGGTTAAAGCCGCTCGGCCTTGCGGCGCTGGACATGATGCGGATCGAGGCGGGGCTGATTTTCGCGGGTTCGGAGTTTGACGACCAAACCGATCCGTTTGAGGCGGGGATCGGCTTTACCGTGCCGCTAGCCTCAAAACCCGATGATTTTATCGGCCGCGACGCGTTGTTGGAGCGTAAGGCGCATCCGCAGCGCAGGCTGGTGGGGCTGGAGATTGAGGGGGGGACGGTGCCATCGCCCGGGGACAGTCTTCGGGTCGGGCGGGCGGCGGTGGGCCAGATCACCAGCGCCGTGCGCTCCCCCAGTTTGGGCAAGGTCATCGCGCTTGGTCGCGTGGCGGTGACATATGCAGAGCCGGGCACAGCCATCGATATCGGCCAGCTTGATGGGCTGCAAAAGCGCCTGCGCGCCCGCGTCGTCCCCTTTCCCCATTTCGATCCCCAGAAACGCCGGGTGAAAGGCGATTATTCCGCAGCCTAACCGTGTCGAACCCTGCGGGGGGTTCGGTTGTGGCGAAAGCGTTTCGTTGAAAATCTGGCTTGGCTTGGGCTGCTTGAAGCCAGCGACGTCAACACGTTATGCGACAATTCTCAGGTCTTTCATAAAACGCGCGAAGCGGTGCTGTGTCCGGGATGGTTCTTGGTCCAAAGCAGGGCCGCGGACCGGGAACCCGGTCATGATCGGCCAAGCGCGCGCTTTGGGCCGCGCGGTCTGCGTGTCGTTGATCAACGGGCTCTTTTAGCGCACAGCCTCAATCGGGCCTTCGGCGCGGCCGTTTAAGAACTGGTCGAGATAGGGATCGCCAGAGTGTTCGAGATCGGCGATCGGTCCTGTCCACTGAACGACGCCCGCGTGCAGCATCGCGACTTTGTCCGCAATGGCCCGCACGCTTGACATATCATGGGTGATGGTCATCGCGGTCGCGCCCATCTCGACCACAATCTCGCGGATCAGATCGTTGATCACGCCCGACATAATCGGATCAAGCCCGGTCGTCGGCTCATCGAAAAAGATGATCTCGGGCTCGGCCGCAATCGCGCGGGCCAGGCCCACACGTTTCTGCATGCCCCCCGACAACTCCGCCGGGAATTGGTCGGCGACGCTTTCCCGCAGACCGACGCGGCGCAGTTTCTCGACGGCGATGGCGCGCGCCTCCTCCTTGGCCAGACGCTGACGGCCTTGCAGCAGGCGAAAGGCGACGTTCTGCCAGATGGTCAGCGAATCAAACAGCGCGCCGCCCTGAAACAGCATCCCGAACCGCGCAAGGAACGCGTCGCGGTCGCGCCCTTGCGGTGCGCCGTCGACCAGGATCTCCCCCCGGTCGGGCCGCACAAGGCCCAGCACGCATTTCAGCGCCACGGACTTGCCCGTGCCGGACCCGCCGATGATGACCATGCTTTCGC
>CALCPC010000761.1 GCA_937900975.1 uncultured Paracoccaceae bacterium | reverse complement strand
AGAAATGGGGAGTATAAAAAGCGGGGGGTGACAGCAGGCGGGGCACGGCGCAGAAGATGCGCCGCCCCGAACCTCCCCCCAGAGCGGCCAAGTGCCGATGCCACAGCCGCCCATGGCCAGCAAAGCGCCTGCGCCGGTACTGCCGGTTGCCCGTCGCGACGCCCGCGGATCCGGGTCGCCCCGGCGCCGGCCGGCGATCCCGCGGACATCACCGATAAGAACAGCGCCCGCCAAAGCCCCCCAGCCCGCAGAACAAGGCCCGACGCCGCGCGGCAGCGCGCTGATTTGGACCGTTTTTTCGGGCGCAACGTTGCCACAGCGCTGCCCGCCACAGCCCATGGCGGCGATCAGGGCATCTGCATTTTACGGAACTTTAGCGAATTCTATCCAATCTGGCGTCATCGCCCAAGTGGAGCATCGCCTTGCGCATCCCAACTCGCTCGCTGAAATCCGGATACCGGGTCCTCCTGATCGGGGCGGTCGCTGGCATGATCACGATCTTTCTGATCGAAAAAGCTGTGTCGCAGCGGCTGTCCGTGGTGAACAGCACCCAGGATACGGTGCTGCAAACGCTGAGCGCGCTGCATGACGCAACGGCAAACGCAGCCAAGCTGCATGCCGACGGCAGCGCCCTGGCGACGTTGGAGCCGCGGCTTCTGGCCAGCTTGGACCGGCTTTCAGCACTGTCAGAGCAGTTGCGTATCGCGCCGATTGCGACCACAGGTTTGCCCGATGCTGTTGAAAGCTATGCGCAGACGCTTCGCCTGTGGCACAGCGCCGGCGACACGACAGTCGCGCCGCCGCTCGACCGGGTGACGCTGCAGGAGGGGCTGATCGCAGAGGACCGCGCCTTTGCAGCGCGGCGGGCGGTGCTTCGCGGGCGTTTGGACCAGATCGAGACCGGGGGATTGATTGCCCAGATCCTGATCCTTGCGGCGATCGCGACCCTTATTCTCCGCCCGCTGCGCAGCAATCTTGAGGCGTCGGACGCGAAGTTGAGCGCGGTGACGGCCGACCTTATGACCTGCAATGCGCGGGATGAGGGGACGGGGCTGGCCAATGAGCAGGCGCTCCAACTGCACATCGCAGACCTTCCGACGGGTGAAACGGCGCCGCGGGTCGTCGCGGTTATGCTAAAGTTTCTGCCCGTCGGCCGCGCCAGCCACATGATTGACGCGGATGTCTTTCGCCAGCTGATGCGCGAAATCGGGGAGCGGTTGAAGAAACTGGTCGGTGAGGGCGATTTCCTCAGCTTCTGCGGCCAAGGCAAGTTTTGCGTTCTGCGCCAAAGCGCCCGGTCTGAACCGGTTCCAGTGAACATTCTGCCCAATCTCGACAGTCTCTTTGAGGATCCGATCCGGATCGAGGACCAACGGTTTGCACTGCGCGTGCGAACCGGCTTCGCCCATCGCGAGGAAGAGGACACGCCCGCGCGCCTGATCAAGAAAGTGCAAATCGCACTCGACAAGGCACTGGACACCGCCGCCGAGGCGCCGGTTGCCTACACGCCCGAATTGGGCTTTGAAACCGAACAGCGCAAGCAGCTGACCCGCGATCTGATGGCGGGGCTTAGCCGAAATGAGTTGCAGGCCCATTTCCAGCCGCAGGTGAACCTGCGCACCGGGCGCGTCGTTGGGTTTGAGGCGCTGGTGCGCTGGTATCATCCGACGCGGGGCGTGATGTCACCGTTTTTCTTTCTGCCGTTGGCCGAAAAGAACGGGCTTGAGGATATCTTGGGCGAAATCGTCACAACCCAGGCGATCAACGCGCTGAAAACCTGGGATGCGGCGGGGCATGGCGTCACCCAGATCGGTGTCAATTTCTCGGCCTCGCAGCTTGGCAACAGCAAGCTGGTCGATACGCTGAAATGGACGCTCGACGCCGCCGACCTTTCGCCGCAGCGCCTTGCGGTCGAGGTGTTGGAAAACATCCATGTCGACAGCGACACGGACCCGGTGATGGTCAACCTCAAGCGGTTGTCAGAGCTTGGCTGTCGCATCGACCTCGACGATTTCGGGACCGGCTTCGCCTCAATCTCGGGGCTGCGGCGCTTTCACGCGAACCGGATCAAGATCGACCGTTCCTTTATCACCGGCATCGACCACAACACCGACAACCGGACCATGGTTGGGGTGATGATCAGCATGGCCAAAGGCCTTCGCCTTGACGTGCTGGCAGAGGGGGTGGAGACGCAGGAGGAGGCGACGACACTCCAAGGTCTCGGCTGCACCGACGTCCAGGGCTACATGATCGCCAAACCGATGCCGTTCGAGGATACTGTCGGGTGGTTGGAAGAGCACAATCGAAAATGGCAGGAACGCCGCGAATCCCGCCGCTCCATCGCGATCTAGGGCTGTTTCGCGCCGGGGACGGCCGCCGATCTGCTGACGGCTGGCGCGCGGTGTGCCAGCGGTGTTGCGCCACATTGGGCGCCACATTGAGCACCGGCGGTTTGGGCCGCGCCACCGCCCGCACACCTCAGTTGACTTGCGGCGGGCGATGCCACCTTGGGATCGGCAGCGGGCTGTCCCTAACCTTTGTCAAGGCGGCTTGCCTCTCCCCGCAAAGACCCTGACCAGATCTCCCCGGCCGTCCGGGTCAGCCTCCAACCGCCTGCAGGAGCCTTGCCGGGACCCGCGATGGCTGGCGAGCGCGGATCGCGGCGCGCAGACCCAATGTGCCGCGCGCCCCGTCCCCCCCATCGCTCCGCGCCGAAGGCAACCAGACCGCGCGACACGCGTCGCGCGGTTTCCACGCCCTTGAGCAGGCTTTGCGCGAAAACCCCGGTTGGCGGGTTCGTTTTGGCCAAAACCCCGCCGCGCGTGTTGCCGCCCGGGCGCCGGCTGAAAGACCGCCATGCGCTGGGTTTATGCGCCCCGCTGGGGATGCGTTTCGAAAGGATCTGGAAGGATAAAGCGCCGTCGCCGCAATCGCGCCAGTGCCGTCCAGCCCGACCGATGCGCCCCAAAGGCCCAAACATCGCGGGCCAAGGCCAAAGCGCGGCACCGCTTTGGCCCGGCCCGGCCACAGTCGCCACAGCGGCGCCCCCTTGACCTTTGCCAGCCTACCCTGTTGAACCGCGCAAAGACGCACGCGCACGACTGGGGAGGCGTGGATGGACGACCAGAACAAGAACCTGATCCTCGCGACAGCGCTGAGCTTTCTCGTGATCCTGGTGTGGTTCCTTCTGTTCCCGCCGCCGCAGCCGACCGAGCAGATCGCAGCGCCAGACACCAGCACCGACAGCGCCCTCTCTCCGCCCGGCGCGCCCGAGACGCTGCCCCTGCCCGATGGGCAAACCGCGCCCGCGGCAGAGGTCGAGACGACGCTGTCCACCGCCCGGCGGATCACCATCGACACGCCGCGGCTTACCGGCTCTGTCTCGCTTCTTGGCGGGCGCATCGACGATCTGAAACTGACCGATTACCGCGTCTCGACCGACCCCGAAGCCGAAATCGTGACCCTGCTTTCGCCCGCCGGCACCGCCGATCCTTACTATGCGGTGCATGGGTGGGGCGGCGCCGGCGGTCTGCCGCCCGAGGCGGTGCCCGGCGCCTTGACGGAATGGGATGCACCGACCGGCGCGGTTCTGTCGGTTGGCCGCCCGTTGGAGCTGACATGGGACAACGGCGCCGGGCTGCGGTTTCGCAAGACGATCACCGTTGACGAAGACTATATGTTCACCGTCGCGCAAAGCGTCGAAAATGTCGGTCAAACCGCGGCGCGGCTATTCCCCTATGCCATCCTGGCGCGCACGGGGGAGCCGGATCTCGTCAACTTTTTCGTCCTGCACGAGGGGCTTGTCGGCGCGGCCGACGGTGAGCTTACCGAGGTCAGCTATAGCGGCATCACCGATTTTGAAGTCGACCCGCGCGAAGGCGGCCCGGTCGAGAAAACCACGATCACCGAAACGGGCTGGATCGGCTTTACCGACCATTATTGGATGGCGACGCTTGTGGCCCCGTCCGGGACGCCAACACAAAGCGTCGCCAAATATACGCTGGTCAACGACACCTATCAGACAGAGCTGCGCTACGGGGCCGTCGACGTTCAGCCGGGCGCACGGGCTGAGCAAACCTCGTATTTCTTTGCGGGCGCGAAGGAATGGGACGCGATCAGCCGCTATCAAGAGGCGCTGAACATCGGTCAATTCGTCGATGCAATCGATTGGGGGTGGTTCGCGTTTTTGACCAAACCCATCTTTATCGCGCTGCACTACCTTAACCTTTGGATTGGCAACATGGGTTGGGCGATCCTGGCGCTGACGCTGGTGATCAAAACGCTGCTGTTCCCGCTGGCCTGGAAATCCTACGTCTCGATGGCGCGGATGAAGGATCTGCAGCCCGAGATGGAAAAAATTAAGGAGCGTGTGGGCGACGACCGGCAGAAGCTGCAACAAGAGATGATGCAGCTTTACAAGGACAAAAAGGTAAACCCAGCCGCTGGATGCCTGCCGATCCTGCTGCAAATCCCGATTTTCTTCTCACTCTACAAGGTCATTTTCGTGACCATCGAGATCCGCCACGCGCCGTGGATCGGGTGGATCGACGATCTGTCGGCGCCGGACCCGTCGTCGTTTCTGAACCTCTTTGGGCTGCTGCCTTGGGGCGTTCCGGGGCCAGAAAGCCTGTTCGCGCTGGTCTCGATCGGGGTGCTGCCGATCCTGATGGGGGTCACAATGTGGATGCAGCAAAAGCTGAACCCCGCCCCCACAGACCCGACACAACAGATG
>CALCPC010000760.1 GCA_937900975.1 uncultured Paracoccaceae bacterium | reverse complement strand
AGTCCGGCGAACCGGGGCGAGAACTCTGGCACGATCTCAAACTTCAGTGACGCCGCGGGCACCGGGCCCGCCCAATACGCGTCGAAAGCCTCTGCCTCGACCGCGACCGAAGGGTCGAAAAAGGTCATCTTATAGGGTCCGGTGCCAATCGGCATCTGCCCGAACGCATCTGTCCCCACGGCCTCATAATGATGCTTGGGCAGCACAAATCCGATCGGCGTGACCATGCGGTAGGGCAGATTGGGATCGGGATAGCTTGTCTCGATCTCCAGCGTATAAGGCCCCGTCGCCTCCACCCGCACGAACCCGCGGACATAGCGCGTGCCCCGCCGGGCCAGTGGTTCTGGACCCCAAAGACGCTCCTCCGACAATGAGAACGCCACGTCCTCGGCATCCAAGATGTGCCCATCGTGGAAGGGCACCCCCTCGCGGATCTTGAACTCCCACACCAGGTCAGACTTGCGCGTCCAGCTTTCGGCGAGCCAAGGGACAAGGTCCGTGCCGTTCGGATCCTCCCACCGGTTGCGTCGCACGAGCGTGTCGAAAATGTTGGAATGGACCCGGGCACCGGTTGTCGAGATCCCGATCACCGGATCCATGGTCGGCCAAAGGTTGTCGACGGCCACCACCAGACCGGGCCGCTCGTCCGCCCAAACCAGCGGCGCTGCAAGCGCCGTTGCCGCCGTTGCGGTCAACATTCTGGATGTTCTCATGACGTCTCTCCCATTGAAATTCGGTGATCGGGGATCATTCCGCCGCAGTGCGATCGGAAACGGTTTTCAGTGTGTAGGGCCGCTCGTTCGTCAGCGACGGGATCTGCGTCCGGGCAGAGCCCACCAGACCAAGGTCGAGATCCAGCGTGATCTGCCCCGGACCCGTGCCACCAAGATCGGCCAGAACATCGCCCCAGGGCGCGATGACCAGGGAATGTCCCCAGGTCCGCCGCCCATCGGCGTGGGTTCCGACTTGGGCCGCGGCCACCACAAAGGCGCCGGTCTCAATCGCGCGGGCCCGCAGCAAAATCTCCCAATGGGCGCGGCCCGTCGGCACGGTGAAGGCAGAAGGCACGAACATCACCCGCGCCCCGGCCTTGGCATAATCGCGGTAGAGATGGGGAAAGCGCAGATCGTAGCAAATGCTGAGACCGAGACCACCCCAAGGGCTGTCGGCAACGACTGCCTCGCTGCCCGGGGCATAGCGGCTGGACTCGCCCGTTGGCGCGCGCCCCTCTAAAAACACGTCGAAAAGATGGATCTTGTCATAGCGCGCAACGATCCGGCCGGTGGGGTCGATCAGCGTCCCGTGGTTTAGCGCGCGCCCATCGGCGGCGCGCACGGGCGTCGAACCTGCCTGGATCCACAGACCGTGGCGGCGCGCGGCATCGGCGCAGGCTGCCAGAAAGGGATCCTCCCCCTCCGCCCGGATCTGCGCCTGCGCATGCGCTTTGTCGCGGTCCATCAACCCTGCAGCCTCGGGCAGCGCGATCATCTCGGCGCCCGTGTCCGCAGCCTTCGCCGCGATCCCCTCGAGCGCCCGGATGTTTTCGGCATGCGTGTTGTGCGAGGTCATTTGGACCAGCGTCAGCCTCAGCGTCTCTGACATCGCCGGTATCCCCTTGGCTGCCATCCCCGGCGCAAGGATACGGCACCCAAACCGGACGATAAGTTCAAAATTGTTGCTATCCGTTAGAATTTCTCACATGTTTGGATATGGAAAAGCGCCGCCGCCTGCCGCCGCTGAACTCTCTGCGCGCCCTAGAGGCGCTGAGCGAGACGGGGACCGTCACCGCCGCGGCAGAGCGGTTAAGCGTCTCTCACTCTGCCGTCAGCCACCAAATTCGAACCTTGGAACAATGGGTTAACCGCGCCATCACGGTCCGGCGCGGACGCTCTGTCGCGCTGACCGAGGCGGGCGAAAGCCTGGCCCGCGTGGTGCGCGAAAGCTTTGATCAGATCCGGCACGAGCTTGATCTTTTGCCCATGCGGTTTCAGCGCTCTGTCAGCATATCGGCGCTTCCCGTGATCGCCGAGGACCTGATCCTGCCGGAAATTTCAGCGTTTCATGCGCAAAATCCCGATGTCACGCTGCATCTTTCCTTGGCGCAGACAGACCGTGCCCGCACCCCCGCGCCCGATATCGAAGTGTTGTTTCGAGAGCGGGCGCGCCTGCAGCCGGGGGAAGAGGCGCTGCTGCCGGGGACGGCCGTGCCGGTGGCCGCGCCGCGGTTGATCGCGGCCGCCGGCGGCAAGCCGCTGGTTGCGTTGCAGCGGGGGCCGCTTTTGTCCGACGAAGACTACCGGATGTGGCCGCGCTGGCAGGCCATCGCCCCCGATGTGCTGGACCCCGCGCTGGCCCCGCCGCAGATTTTCTTGGAGGGGTCGTTTCTGTTGCAAAAGGCGGCGATGGATGGGCTTGGTGTCGCGCTGTGCCGCGTGGCCACCATTGGCACCGCGCTGGCCGAGGACCGGCTGCGCATCCTTTCGGACCGCAGCATCGACCAAAACTGGACCTATACGCTGCGCCTGCCGTCGCCCCGGGCCAATGAGGCCGAGGTGCAGGCCGTCGCCAACTGGCTGCGGGGGCTCGCCGCCCTTAGGGCGCGCGGCCAGGGCGGCTAAAGCGTTTCGTGAAAAAGCTGGAGCCCATAAAGCCTCCTGAAATCAAAGGTTTCAACGCTTTTTGGGGGCTTGACGTCTCTGGCACCTCACCAAACGCCCTTCGGGCTTTGCCCGCCGCAAACGGCGCCGCCGGGTCGAAACGGTCTGCGCAAAATTCAGCGTCTTTGGCAAAGCCCGTCGCGCGGGAGGCCCCCAAAAGCGCGGCGGCATCGCCGGTTGGGAACCGCGCGCGTCTGGCGGCGTCGCGGGCGGCAGCCGAAAGACCGACAAGCCGCCCATGCCCAGAACGGCAAGCCTGGGCCCCGCGCGCACGCTAGGCCGCCCTTTATCCGGCCGCGGCCTTTCTGTCATAAGCACCGAGGGCCATTTCCTCAGCCTCGATGGATTCGAACAACGCCTGAAAATTGCCCTCGCCAAAGCCGTCATCGCCCTTGCGCTGGATGAACTCAAAAAAGATCGGGCCGATCATGGTTTTTGAGAAGATCTGCAGCAGGATCTTGGTCTCACCGCCGCCCTTCACGCCCTCTCCGTCGATCAAAATGCCATGGGTCTTCATCCGGTCCACAGGCTCCCGGTGTCCGACGACACGCTTGTGAGAAAGGGCGTAATAGGTTTCGGGCGGTTTCGGCATGAACCGCACGCCACGGTCGTGGATCGCGTCGACCGCATCATAAAGATCGTGCGCACCCACGGCGATATGCTGGATCCCCTCCCCCTTGTATTTCTTCAAATAATTGACGATTTGCCCGGTTTCGCCCCGATCCTCATTGATCGGAATTCGGATCCGCCCGCAGGGAGAGGTCAGCGCCCGGCTGTAAAGCCCCGTATACTTGCCCTGAATGTCGAAAAACCGGATCTCGCGGAACTTGAACAGCCCCTCGTAGAACCTGAACCACCGATCCATGTTGCCCTTGAACACATTGTGCGTGAGATGGTCGAGGTAATGAAACCCGACGCCTTCGGGATGCGCTGTCGCGATCCACTCAAACTCCGCATTATAGGGGCTGGTGTCGTAGTATTGGTCGATAAAATAGATCAGAGAGCCGCCAATCCCCACAATCGCCGGCACCTCCATGACCTTGCCCCTGCCGGTATAGGGCGTGGCACCCTGCGCACACGCATGGGCAAAGGCCTGCGCGGCATCGACGACACGCCAGCCCATGGATGGCGCACAAGGCCCATGATCGGCGATAAACTGGGCGGCATGGCCCCCAGGCTCTGCATTCAGAAGGTAAGAGACGTCGCCTTGCTGCCAAAGCTCCACCGCCTTTTGGCGATGGTTGGCGACATGGGTGTAGCCCATTTTGCGAAACGTCTCGCGCAGCACGTCAGGATCCGGATGCGCAAATTCCACAAACTCAAACCCATCGGTCCCAGCGGGATTGCTGTCCGAAATCGTTGCGCGGGGGGCGTCGTGCGGGAAAGGACCCATGGTGCTATGCTCCTGCCGAAAGATGATGGTCCCAAGGTAAGCATTTTGGGTGCAGTTAGTGTGCATCCTTGACATCCCAAGGCGCCGAGATGCACGTTTCGCGCAAACCAGGGGCATATCATGCAAGAAACACTCGACCGCTTTGACCAAGCGCTTTTGCGGGCCTTGCAGCGCAACGGCGCGCTGACCAATGCCGATCTGGCCGAGACGGTCGGCCTCTCCGCCTCGCAATGCTCACGCCGGCGCGCGCGGTTGGAGGCGGAGGGCGTGATCCTGGGCTACCACGCGCAGCTTAACGCCGTAGCGATCGGCCACAACATTCGCGCCTTTGTGCGCGTTAACCTGCGCTCCCACAGCAAGGAGGGCGCGCGCGATTTCGACCGGCTGGTGACCACCAACCCCCTGATCGTAGAGGCGGTTTCGGTCTCGGGCGACGCGGATTACGTGCTTAGCGTGGCCTGCGATACGCTTGAGACCTTCGCGGCCTTCATCCACGAGACGCTTCTGCCCCACGACAACATTGCGCAAGTCCGCTCCGAATTGGTGCTGCGCGATCAAAAAAAGCGCCATGGCTAGACGCCCGGGGGCGGTGAGGCACCTGCGGCGCCCCGCCCCTCCACCGGCGCACCGCACCCCGGTTTTGCGGCTTGCAATCCCCGCCACCGGCCCCTAAAGCCTCGCGGCATGATTGGGGAATAGTTTAACGGTAGAACAGCGGACTCTGACTCCGTCGGTCCTGGTTCGAATCCAGGTTCCCCAGCAAAAGCCGCAGATCTGCGTTTGCTTCAATGCAGGGCCAGCCGCACCGGCTGTTGTTGTCTTCGCGCGGCATATCGGTTTCGCAGGCACCACGGTGGCGCGGTCAGCCGGCGCGGGTCGGCCATACCACCGTGTTGAGAACGTCCTGCAGGCCCATCGGTTTTGCAAAGAAATAGCCCTGCAGCCGGTCGCAACCGAGGATGGCAAGCTCCTCAGCCTGCGCCTTGGTCTCAACCCCCTCCGCTGTGACGCCGATATCGAGCGCCAAGCCGATCTCGGTGATGGAGCGCAAAAGCTGCATGCCGCTTTGACTTTCGTGCATGGGCGCGACCAGACGGCGGTCGATCTTGATCCGGTCGGGCGCGATGCGCTGCAACGCCACAACCGACGCCCGCCCGCTGCCGAAATCGTCGATCTCAATCGAAATGCCAAGCTCTCGCAAACGGTCGAGCTGAAACAAAAACTCGGCGTTTTCCTCCTCAAGAAAAATCGTCTCAAGCAGTTCGAACGCAACGCCGCCACTATACTGAGTGGCCAGGCGCGCGATGTCCTCAACATCGGCGCTGCTGATGCGGGTGGCGCTGACGTTGAAAGACAGCGACGGGCGGCGGGGCCAAGCGGCGAAAGCGGTCTCGCAACGCTGGATCGCGTGTTCAAAAATGGACCGGTCCAGTTCGGCCGCGACGTTCAGATCCGTGGCGACCGACAAAAACACGTCCGGGGTCAGGATGCCGCGGGTCGGATGGTCCCAACGGGCCAAAGCCTCCATCCCGATCATATCGCCGGTTTTGGCGTCGACCTGGGGCTGGAAAAAGGGCACGAACTCTCCCGCCTCCAGCCCGCGCAAAATATCGTCGGCCAGCGATTTGGTCTCACGCAGCGTCTCCAAATCGCGGCGGTCGAAAAGCCCGACCTGCGCGCGCCCGGCGTTCTTGGCCTTATAAAGCGCAATGTCAGAGTTCGTCAAAAGCGCGTCAACCGTTGTCAGCTGGGTGCTGGCAACCCCGATGGAGGCGCCACAGCGACAGGCCCGGCCTTCAAAAACGAAGGGGCGGGCAAGATCCTGGGTCAGCGCGGATGCCAGCGTTGTCGAAAACCGCATCAACCCTGCACAAATCGGCGAAGCCGGTGCGCAGGGCATCATCCCTCGCAACCAGACGTCATATGGCGCAAACCTGACGGCGACATGGGA
>CALCPC010000759.1 GCA_937900975.1 uncultured Paracoccaceae bacterium | reverse complement strand
GTGCGCGGCTGGTGCAATCCTGGTCGATGGGCAAAGGGTTGGTGGCGCCCCTGATCGTGATCGGCGTCGTCTTAGGCTCCATCTACGGGGGGATCACAGGGATTACCGAGGCTGCGGGCATGGGGGTGATCGCGGTGTTTTTGCTGTCGGTTTTCCGCGGCGAGGCGTCGCCTGCGCTGATTTGGGAAAGCCTGATCAGGACGCTGAAATCCACCGGTACGATCATCTGGGTGACCATCGGCGCCACTGCGCTTGCCGGCGCTTACACCATTGCGGGTGGGCCCACTTATGTCGCCAATCTGAGCATCGGGGCGGAGCTTCCCACCATGGGCAGCATCCTGATCATGATGCTGATCTTTCTCTTCATGGGGGCGTTCATGGATTGGGTGGGCATCGTGCTGTTGGTCATGCCCGTGTTTTTGCCCATCGTGTTGAAGTTGCCCGTCGAAGAGATCGGCTTTTTCGGGTCTTTGGAGCCGAGGCATGTGGCGATCTGGTTCGGGGTGGTGTTTTGCATGAATATGCAGGTGAGCTTTCTGTCCCCGCCGTTCGGGCCGGCCGCGTTCTATCTAAAGTCTGTGGCGCCGCCGCATATCTCGCTGACCGACATCTTCCGTGGGTTCTTGCCCGTTATCGCGATCCAGTTGGTGGCGCTGGCGGTGTTGGTGGTGTGGCCGCCCGTGATCGCCGCGTTTTTGTGAGGGGGGGCGCCGGCTGGTCGGGCCCCCTTGCGGGGGCCGCGCCTGCGCCGGCGGTCGGCGGAGGGGCCGCCTCCGGCACGTGATCTGTCGTCACGCATCAAAGGAGAGACTGGGGATGTCGAACAAGCCGAAGATCGGTTTCATCGGGCTGGGATTGATGGGATCGGCCATGGTCGCGCGCTTGCAGGCGGAGGGATTTCCTGTGACCGTGCTTGCCCATCGGCGCCGCGCGCATGTGGACGCGGCCCTGGCGCGCGGCGCAGAGGAGGCGCCGACGGCACGCGCGCTGGCGCAAGCGTCGGACATCGTGATGCTGTGCGTCGACACCTCCGCCTCGGTCGAGGCGCGGATGCGGGGGCCGGATGGCGTGATCGCTGGGCTTTCGGCGGGCAAGGTCGTGATCGATTTCGGGACATCGCTGCCGGGGTCGACCACTGCGCTTGGCGCCGAGGTGGCAGCGGCGGGCGCCACGATGCTGGACGCGCCGCTTGGCCGGACACCGGCGCAGGCCGTCGAGGGCAAGCTTAACATCATGGGCGCGGGTGATCCTGCCGCCTTTGCCCGCGTCAAGCCCGTTCTCGACAGCCTTGGCGAGAACGTCTTTCACGTCGGCCCGCTTGGCGCCGGTCACACGCTGAAGCTGATCAACAACTTTTTTGCGATGACAACCGCCTGCGCCATGGCAGAGGCTTTTGCCATGGCCGACCTGGCCGGGTTGCCGCGCCAGAAGCTCTTTGACGTGATGGGGGCTGGGCCGCTGCGCTCTGGCATGATGGAGTTCATCAAGGCGCATGCGGTGGACGGCGAAATCCAGCTTGCCTTCTCGATCGCCAACGCGCGCAAGGACATCGGCTATTACGGCGAGATGGCGGATGCGTTCGAGGCGCCCTCGCAAATGTCGATCGGCGCGCAGAATGCGCTCGGCCTCGCCCGTGCCGACGGATGGGGCGCGCGCATGGTGCCGGAAATGACCGATTGGTTCGGGGCCTTGTTCGCACCGGCATCGTCAGACTAACATATTCTAATAAAGATGGAATGAGGCAAGCAGTGCCATCATTCGGTCATCTTGCCTCGCTACATACAAGATGTCGGGGTGTATGCCCGACGCTTAGAAGGGGGGTTGCGTGCCGGAGCTGTGGCTTTGCGTTTTCCGGCATCGATGTTTTCGCGCCTCTTGAAATAGGGCGGTCGCCGGTTTGTGTTCGCGACCGCGCCCGTGACAAGCGGCAGTTGATCGGGATGGCGGACGCCTGCGGGCGTATCCGCGACCGATCTGTGGCGCTTCGTGACCTATCTGAGATGCCGCGCACCCCAGTTTGCGCCAAAATCCCTGAGGCCCGTTGGGGCCGTGCGATCCAGATTTTTCGCGAAACGCCTTAGCCGACCCGCCAGCGGAGCGGCACACCGGGATCGAAGACCGCAACCGTGTCGTCGCCCACCGTCACGGGCGCCGGGATCGGTGTTTGCGCACGGTGGAGCGTCAGGGTTTCGGTCACGGGGGGCAGTCCGTAAAAGGCCGCGCCAAAGCGCGCGACAAAATCGCCGAGCCGGGGCAGCGCCGCCGCATCCTCAAAAACCTGCGCCAAGGCCGCCAGGGCCACCGGCGCCGTGTAGCACCCCGCGCAGCCACAGGCCGACAGCTTGGCCGCGGTCGGGTGGGGCGCGCTGTCTGTGCCAAGGAAAAACCGCGGATCGCCAGAGATCGCCGCGTCGACCAGCGCTTTGCGGTGACGCTCTCGCTTTAGGATCGGCAGACAATAGTAATGCGGCCGAATGCCTCCGGCGAGCATGTCGGTGCGGTTCAGCATCAGGTGATGCACCGTCAG
>CALCPC010000758.1 GCA_937900975.1 uncultured Paracoccaceae bacterium | reverse complement strand
GGTTTGGCGGTCAGCGCCTGGGCGATGGCCAGCCGCTGCTGCATCCCCCCCGAAAGCGACGCGGGATAGGCACCCGCCGCGGCGTCCAGGCCGCTCCGCGCCAGCGTGGTATCGGCCCGCGCGCGCGCCGCGCGCCGCGCGGGCCCGAATAGGCGGCCCAGCGGGCGGGCAAAGCTTTCTGCCGCCACGAGGTTTTCGCGCACCGTCAGATGCGGGAAGACCGAATACCGCTGGAACACGACCCCCCGCTCTCGCCCCGGCTCGGTCGCCGGGGGCGCGCCGGCGATGCGGATCGTTCCGCGAAAGGGGCGTTCTTCGGCCAGCATGAGGCGCAGAAACGTCGACTTGCCACAGCCCGACGCACCGACGATGGACACGAATGTCCCTTCATCCGCCTCGAGGTTCACACGCTCCAGGATCACGTCGGTGCCGTAGCGCATGAACAGATTTTCAACAGCCACAAAGCTCATAGCCCTGCGCCGCTCCACGGGAAGGCGCGGCGCGAAAGGGTGCGCAGCGCCAGATCCATCAGAAAGGCCAGAAGCGTGATCCAGATCACGTAAGTCAGGATCACATCCATCGCGAGAAAGCGGCGCACCAGAAAGATCCGGTAGCCAAGCCCGAGGTCGGAGGCAATCGCCTCGCCCGCAATCAGAAAAAGCCATGCAGGGCCAAGCGACAGGCGAACGCCTTGCAAAAGCCGCGGCAGCACCTGCGGCAGCACAACGCGGAGCGCGACGACGGCGGTGGAGGCGCCAAGCGTCTCGGCCTTCACGATTTGCTCTCGCGGGATTTCCACGACGCGCTGCGCGATGTCGCGCACCAAAAAGGGCGCGATACCGATCACGATCAGGACGATCTTGGAGGTTTCGCCCAACCCAAAGGCGATGAACAGGATCGGCAAGACGGCAAGGGGCGGGATCATCGACAAAACCGCGACAAAGCCGCCAAGCGCCGCGCGGACGTGCGGCACCAGCCCGATGGCCACGCCCAGCGTCAGACCCAGTCCCGCAGCAAGCCCGACGCCGATAGCCAACCGACGTAGGCTGACGGCGGTGTCGTACCAAAACAGGATCCGCCCGGTCCGCCGGTCGCCCTCGGTCAAAAGCCGTTCTGCCGTCGCAGCGATTTGCGACGGCGCGGGCAGAAGCTTGTCCGCCGGGTTGGCGCTCAACCGGATGTCGGAGGCGATGACATAGGCCGCGATTGCCACCAAAAACGGCAGCAATGCCAGCGCAAGCGTCAGCGCGCGGCCCGGTTTCCGGTTGAGAAGGCGCATCCGTCGCGCTTAAAGCGCGCCGTCCGCGGCCATTTGCATATAGGTCGTGTCGAAGCGGAACTTGACGTTGTCGGGCGAGCCCGTGATCGAGCCGTCGGGATAGCCGACGCCGACAAAATCGGCGCTCGGCGCGCCTTCGCCGAGGATGCCCTTGTCAAAAAGGAACTCGGACACGCTGACCATTGTGCCAGGCAGATCCGGGCTTTCGGTAAAGGCCACCGCGTCGGCGGGGTCCCAAAACATCTCGGTCGAGGCAAGCTGCGCGTCATAGCCGGCAAGATCGGTGCCCGATGCCTCCGCCATCGCGGTCCGCGCGGCGATCCCGGCTTCGGTGTCGGAGGCCATGATGCCCATCAGCTCATACCACGCGCCGACCAGCGCCTTGCCGAAATCGGGATTGGCCTCCAACACCTCTGTGTTGACCACCATAAGGTCGATGATCTCGCCCGGGATGTCGGCGCTGTCGAACACTTTGGTGGCGCCCGGCGTTTCAAGAATTGTGGAAACCAGCGGGTTCCAGGTCACCACGGCCTCAACGTCGTCGGTTGCGAAGGCCGCGATCATATCGGCGTCGGACGTGTTGATGACGCCGCCGAGATCCGCCTCCGACAGGCCCACACTGTCCAGCCCGCGGGCCAGAAGATAGTGCGACACCGAAAGCTCCACCAAATTGACGGGCTTGCCGACCAGGCTTTCCAAGTCGCCCGCGTCTTTGAGGATAACGGCATCATTGCCGTTGGAATAATCGCCGACGATCAGCGCAGTTGTGTCGACGCCGCCGCCCGCAGGGATCGACAGCGTATCCATGTTGGTGGCCGAAACGCCGTCGAAGGCGCCTGCGGTGTACTGGTTGATGGACTCGATGTAATCGTTGATCTGCACAATCTCGATGTCGATGCCATACTTGTCGGCCCATTTGTCCATGATGCCGCTGTCTTCCAGATACACCCATGGCATCCATCCAACATAGAAGGACAAGGCGACGCGAAACTCGGTTTTTTCCTGGGCCAGCGCCGGAAGCGCAAGACACGCAGCAAAGGCTGTTGCGAGAAGGGTGGTTTTGGTCATCAACTCGGTCCCCCAATGTTCCGTTCTGCCGATCGTGTCAGCCGGTCCACGGGGCAGAACAGGAGAGTGCGCGGTGGAACCGGCGCAGTAACCTCCCGGGATTTTGGCCCGCCGTGTACCCGGGCGGAATTTGCCGACCGGGCGGTGCTTCTTGGACCAGACCCCTGACGGGCGGAACCCTAAGCCCCCTGCGACACTCAACGTTTCGGCATCCGGGTCCAGTTGCAATTCCTAACGGCCTTTGGGGCGGTGTTGTCGGCTGTGTTGGTCAAAAATTGGGCAAATGCCGCCGGCGCGGCCCGGGCCAGCGGGATCCTTGGCGCCGTCGCTCAGGCGCTGCGGGTCCGCTGGCGCGTTGGGCCTGGCCCTGGGGCGGGCTTTTTGCGGGGGCTTTGACCTTGGCGGCGCGCTGGGGTTTTCTCAAAACAGGACCCAAAAGGAGGCCGGAGATGGACGGATTAGAGACACGCATCGCGCAAGCGCGCGGATCGGTTCCGGCGGATCGCGTCTTGCGGGGCGGCACCGTGCTCGATCTGATCACGGGCGCCCGGATCGCGGGGGATGTCGCCATTGCCGGCGACACGATTGTCGGGATCGGCGCCGAATACGAGGCCGCCGAGGTCATCGATGTTGCCGGCCTGACGTTGGTTCCGGGATTTATCGACACGCATCTTCATGTCGAAAGCACGCTGGTCACGCCCTATGAGTTTGACCGCTGCGTCACGCCGCGGGGGATCACGACGGCGATTTGCGATCCCCATGAGATCGCCAATGTCATCGGCGTCGCCGGGATCCGATGGTTTCAGGACGCCGCGGAGCATATGGTCATGGATCTGCGGGTGCAGCTTTCCTCCTGTGTGCCCTCGACGGCGATGGAGACGGCGGGCGCCGAGATCACGGCGGCCGATTTGGCGCCGTTGCGCGACCCTCCCTCGGGGATCGGGCTGGCGGAGTTCATGAACTATCCCGGTGTGATCCACGGCGACCCGGCGGTGTTGGCGAAGCTGCGGCTTTTCCAGGGCGGGCATATCGACGGGCATTGCCCGCTTTTGTCGGGCAAGGATCTGAACGCCTATGTGGCCGCTGGCATCCGGACCGAGCATGAGGCAACCAGCGCCGCCGAGGCGCGGGAAAAGCTTTCGCGCGGGATGCGGGTGTTGATCCGGGAAGGGGCGGTGTCGAAGGATTTGGATGCGTTGCAGCCGGTGCTGACAGAGACGACGGCACCCTACATGTGTCTTTGCACGGACGACCGCAACCCGCTCGACATCGCCGAAAGCGGGCATCTCGATCACATGATCCGGCGTTTGATCGCGGGTGGCGCACCGGTGCTTGGCGTTTATCGGGCGGCGTCGCTGTCGGCGGCAGAGGCCTTTGGTCTGCGTGATCGGGGTTTGATCGCGCCGGGGCGTCGGGCGGACATCGTGGCGCTGGGGCGTCTTGAGGATTGCGACGCGCGGCTGGTGCTGGCGGGCGGGCGGGTGGTGGAGGACGCGGCGTTTGCTCGCCGCCCGCCGCTGGCCGAGATCGGGCGCCGCTCGGTCCAGGCGCCGGTGCTTGAGGCGGCATCGTTCCGCGCGCCGGGGCCCGGCGGCGAGACGCCGGTGATCGGGATCGTCGAGGGCAAGATCCTGACAGATCATCTGCGGGTGGAGATCGGTGCTGTCGCCGGCGACAAACCGCCCGACCCCGCGCGCGATTTGGCGCGGATCGCCGTGATTGAGCGTCATGGCAGAAGCGGCGGCATGGCGCGCGGCTTCGTTCGCGGGTTCGGGATGCAAAACGGGGCCATCGCCTCGACCGTTTGCCACGACCACCACAACATCGTGGCGGTGGGCGTCGATTATGCCGACATGGCGCTGGCCGCGAACCGGTTGCAAACGCTTGAAGGGGGGTATGTGGTCGCGGCCGGCGGGGTGGTGTTGGCCGAATTGGCGCTGCCCATCGCAGGCTTGATGACGGATGCGCCGTTTGAGCAAGTGCGGGACAGTCTCGTGGCCCTGCGCAGCGCCGCGCGCACGCTGGGCGTTGTGTTGGAGGAGCCGTTCTTGCAGCTGTCTTTTCTGGCGTTGCCCGTGATCCCGCATCTTAAGATCACCGATTGCGGGCTTGTCGATGTGGATCGGTTCGAGATCCTGGCGGACCGATAGAGCGGCGGCGAGGGGGGTGGGGTGGGGGGGGGGCGCGGCCCCGCCGGGAACCCCGGGGGGAGGGGAGAAGAGGAAGGGAGCCGCAGCG
>CALCPC010000757.1 GCA_937900975.1 uncultured Paracoccaceae bacterium | reverse complement strand
CAGGACGCGGGCGCCGCGGGACAAGCGACCGCGCCCGACGACGAGGGGGGCGCCACCGAAAGTGACGGCACCGGCAAGCTGCTCGCGACAAAAATGCGGTCGCTGGCGCGCAAAGACCTGCGCGACCTGGTGCGCCCTGAGGAGGTCGCAGAGGCCGAAGACATCGCGCGCCGATTGGGCAGCGCATTTCGCGAAAAGCGCGCGCGCCGCCGGGTTGCCGCGCAAAAGGGCGACCGGCTGCATCTGGCAAAGGTCATGCGCCAAAGCCTTGCCACCGGCGGCGAGCCCGTGCGGCTGGTGCGAAAACGCCGACCCGACCGCGCCCGCAAGATCGTAGCGCTCTGCGATGTTTCCGGTTCGATGAGCGTCTACGCCCAGGTCTTTCTGGCGTTCCTCGCCGGGCTGATGCGCGCGGACCCTGCGGCGGATGCCTATCTTTTTCACACCCGCCTTGTGCGCATCACCGACGCGCTGCGCGACCGGGACGCGATGCGCGCGATTGGCCGGATGTCGCTTATGGCCGACGGGTTTGGGGGTGGGTCTAAGATCGGACCCGCGCTGCAACGCTTTGCCGACACTTATGCCAAGCGGTTCGTCAACCGCCGCAGCGTCGTCCTGATCTTGTCGGACGGCTATGACACGGCGCCGCCGGCGGCCATGGACGCCGCCCTGGCAAAACTGAAAAAACGGGGGTGCAAGATCCTGTGGCTTAACCCGCTGAAGGGCTGGGCCGATTATGCGCCGGTTGCGGCGGGCATGGCCGCAGCGCTGCCCCATCTCGATCATTTCAAAGCCGCCAACACGCTGGACGATCTGGCCGCCCTGGAGCGGGAGGTCGGCGCGCTGTGACCCCATCGGAAATCCTGTCAGACGATCTGGCCGAAGCGGCCTTGGCCCTGCGCGCGCGCCAAGAGCCCTTTGCCTTTGCAACCATCGTGCGCACCGCCGGCCCGACCGCCGCAAAGCCGGGCGCCAAAGCGTTGCTCAGCGCCGATGGCACGATTTTGCACGGCTGGCTTGGGGGCGGCTGTACGCGCGGCGCCGTCAAGCGCGCGGCGCTGCAGGCGCTGTCTGCGGGCGCACCGCAACTGGTATCCGTCGCGCCCGAGGATCTTTTGGCCGCGCGGGGCGTGGCGCCCGGGGATGAAGTTGACGGGATGCAGTTTGCAGGCAACGGCTGCCCTTCTCGCGGGACGGTCGATATTTTTATCGAGCCGTGCCTGCCGCTGCCTCTTCTCGTTGTGATGGGCGCCTCGCCGGGCGCCGGTGCGCTGGCGGCACTGGCGCCGCAATTCCAGTGGTCGGGCGGCACGGCGATGCCGGAAAACCCCGGCCCGCGCCCGCCTTATGTGGTGATCGCAACGCAAGGCCAAGGCGATCTTGAGGCGCTCCGCCAAGCGCTTTCCCAACCCGCGGCCTACAGGGCATTCGTTGGAAGTGCGCGAAAATTTGCGCGCCTGTCCGACACGCTGGCCGCAACGGGCCTGGCGCCTGCGGCCATCGCCGCAGTGCGCGCGCCCGCCGGGCTGGACCTGGGCGCAGTCACGCCCGAGGAGATCGCCCTGTCGATTTTGGCAGAGCTTTTGCAAAGCCGCCGCCGGGCGCTTGCACCCACGCCCGGCTAGGTCTGCGCAGGGCCTCCGCACAATCCGCACCGACAACACCGAAAAGGACATGGCAATGGAACTTTCCGACGAAATCACGATCAACGCCCCAAAGGACCGGGTTTACGCCGCGTTGAACGACCCGGAGGTGCTGCAGAAATGTATTCCCGGGTGTGAGAGTTTGATCAAACACTCCGACACCGAGTTGGAGGCCAAAGTCGTTCTTAAGATCGGACCCGTCAAAGCGCGGTTCAGCGGCGATGTCGTTTTGGACACCGAAGGCGCCCCGGATGCGTTCTCGCTAAGCGGTCAGGGCAGCGGCGGTCCCGCAGGCTTTGCCAAGGGCGGCGCCGATGTCACCTTGAGCGAACCGTCACCCGGCACAACTGTCCTGCGCTACGAGGCGAAGGCCGAGATCGGCGGCAAGCTTGCGCAATTGGGCAGCCGGCTGATCCAAAGCACCTCTAAAAAGCTGGCCGCGAAGTTTTTCACCGCCTTCGCCGAGGTCGTCAGCGCAGATGCGCCCGCCGAGAGCGTTTCGTGACGGGCCCGAGGCATCACGGATCCCAGAACGCGTTGGTCTCTTTGAGGCCAGGCCGCGTTGTGGGATCGAGGTTTCACGGAACGCGTAGCCCCACCTTCGTTCGTGTTGGAGCCGTCGCTGCCGGAGAGCCGGGCATTTGAACCGACAGTTTGGGCGGGCGCCCTCCGCGCCGCTGCCCGGCGCAGGCGACTTGGGCCGACGCAATCCGGTTTTGGGCGGCACGGCGCGGGACCGGTCTGACCGCGGCGACGCCAGCGCGGCATCAGGCGGCCCGCCGCCCCCGCAGCGCGACCAGATGATTGTCCCATTGCACGGCATGCTCCACGACATGTGCCCGGGCGGCGGTTGGGTTCTGCACCGTCTGGCCAAGACCATTGGTGACCAGGAACCCCCCTGGCCCGCCGGCCACGCCGCACACATCCGGTAAGGCCGCTTGGCGCCGGAACCCTCCGTCGGCAAGACCGAAGATCTGTACCACCCCGCCCCGGGGCGAGGTTATGGCGACCGCGTTTTCCACATCCGACACCGCAAGGCTGCCGACATAACCCGACAAGCGTCGGACGGTGTCGGGCGCTGCGGCGGCGAGCCGGACGCGCCCACCCTGGCGGTGAAACCCGAGCAGCGGCGGATGCGTGCCGGGGTCGCCCTGCCATTGCAGCGCGAACGCAACGGCGCCGTCGCCCGCGATCGCAAGATGCCGCAGGGAGTTCTTGCGATACGCCGCATCAAGCGTCACCTGCTCCAAGATCCCGCCATCCGGCGCAACATAGCTCAGGTTGGGCCGCATGGTGGGAATGTTGAGCTTAAGGCGCCCGGTTTCGGGATGGGTTTCGATCCCGCCGTTCGCGACCGCCAATGTTTGGCCGTCTGGCAGGCATTGGATATCATGCGGACCGATGCCGCCCGAAGAAAAAGCGCCAACCCGCCGATAGCCCCGGCGTGTATCCCACACGCCGATCATGCCCCGCGCAGTCTCAATCGCATTCTCGGTGGTAAACAGCAGATCGCCATCGCCCGAAAAGGCACCGTGGCCATAGAAGTGATGCCCGCGCGGCAGCGCGAGCCGCGTTTTCGTGGTTCCATCGAGACAGTTGACCACAAGGGCGAACGTGCCGGGGCGCCGGGCGAAAGCCACCGCTTCGGGGCGGGTGGGGTGAGCCGCCGCCGCATGGCCCCGCGCGGGCAAGGGCCGCGCGAACAGCCGCGCGCCAAGGCGGTTAAGCCCGCACAACACCGCCGTCCCATCCGGCCGCATCGCCGCCGAAAGATAGGCCGGATCGCCCGCATCCGCCCAAGATTGCGCGGGCGCAAGACCCGCGGCGCACAATCCTGCAAGAACGGCGCGGCGCTGGACCATCAATCGCCGTCCAGCGCGTTAAACCCGGCCGTAATCCCCAAGGTGGGCCCGACCTCTTGCCGAAGCACTTGACGGATCGCATCGACGCTTTGCTGCAGCACCTCGACCCGCAACCGTCCCGGCGGGTCGGCCACCCCCGCAAAAACCGGATCGTCAAGCGCGTTTGCCCGGTCGAGCGCGCGCCCAAAGGCCGCGATCAGCCGGGCATTCCCCGGCGCCAGATGCAGCGCCAGCTCCCGCGTGGCGGTCAGCGACAGGACGACGTGGTGCAGCGCGCGCCCCGACCGCCGGGCCTCTGCCCGGTTCGGGCGCGGCCGGGCAAAGGTGCCAAGGGGCCGTCCAAGACGCGTGACAGAGGTAAACTCCAACCCCGTCGACAACGCGGTGAAAACCTGCTGCGCCGCCTCAACCTCGGTCCGGTAAAGATCATTGCCGGGGCGCGACACGAGATCGGCATAGCCATCCTGCCAAGCGTCCAGAATAGCCGCGGCATTCGCGGCGATATCGCGCGTCACCGCTTGGATAAGGGCGCAGTGATACCCCGGCCGTTCCGGTGCCGCGAATTGCGGGTCGTAAAGCAGAAACTCAAGCGCGTAAAAGCCCCGCGCCGCAACCGACACCGTCTTATACGCCACGGGGTCCGCGACAACCGGGTCGCTGTTGCGGATCAAAAGGGCAAGCGTTTTCGGCGTTGCGCCGCGCGGGTCGGGCCAAAATGCCAACGCAAAGGCGCGGTCCTCGGCCTCTGATGGGCCAAAGCGCAGATGGCTGACGCCGACCCAGGCATCGAACGCGCGGTGATAGGCCGCGGTCAGCGGTGGGTTTTGCGGCGCGCACGCCGTCTTGGCCTGCTGTTCCAGAAGGGCGGTGGTCGTTGCCAGCGCCTGATACCGGGGCGTGATGTGATCCCGCACAATAGCCGCAAGATCCACCGCCAAGGCCGCCGGCGCGGTGGCAAGGAAAACCAGCGCGAGCATCGCAAGGCGCATCACAAACTCTCCAAAAACGCGATCAGGTCCGCACGGTCCGCCGGCGGCATCGCGATCACAGCGTTTTTCTGTGCTTCCGCCTCACCGCCATG
>CALCPC010000756.1 GCA_937900975.1 uncultured Paracoccaceae bacterium | reverse complement strand
ATATGGGGCGCAGCCACGCGCTGGCGCTACACAAGCATGCCAATGTTCAGATCGTGGGCCTGGTCAATCGCTCGGCGGTCGAACTGCCCGCGGAACTCGGCCCCTACCGGCTTTATCAGCGGTTCGAGGACGCGCTCGCGCTGTCCCCGGATCTGGCGGTTATCGCCACCTATACCGACACCCATGTCGACTATGCCTGCGCGGCGATGGAGGCCGGCGCGCATGTCTTTGTCGAGAAACCCCTCGCGATGACGGTCGCGGGCGCCAAACGTGTCGTCGACACCGCCCGGCGGACGGGCAAAAAGCTGGTCATCGGCTACATCCTGCGCCACCACCCGTCCTGGGTCCGCCTGATCGCCGAGGCGCGGGCGCTTGGCGGGCCTTATGTGTTTCGCCTCAACCTCAACCAACAATCCTCTGGGGCAGAGTGGGAGACGCACAAAGCGCTGATGCAAACAACCGCGCCGATCGTCGATTGCGGCGTCCATTATGTCGACGTGATGTGCCAGATCACCGATGCGCCGCCCGTCCGCGTCCATGGCATTGGGCTGCGGCTGTCCGATGAGATCGCGCCGGACATGTACAATTACGGCCAGTTCCAGGTGACCTTCGAAGACGGTTCTGTCGGCTGGTATGAGGCCGGCTGGGGCCCGATGATGTCCGAGACGGCGTTTTTTGTGAAAGACATCGTCTCGCCCAACGGGTCGGTATCGATCACGGACGGCAATAAGGGCGCCTCGTCGGATGTCGATGGTCACACTAAAGTGGGCAGCATTCTGGTCCATAGGCCAAGCGGCGACACGACAATCGATATGCCGGGAGAGCCTGACCACCAGGCGCTGTGCGATGCCGAGCAGGGCTTTATGATCCGCGCCATCCAAAACGACATCGATCTCAGCCGCCACAATCAAGACGCGGTCACATCGCTGGCCATCTGCCTGGCCGCCGACCAAAGCATCCGCACCCAGCGATCAATTGACCTGAAAGAAGGGCTCGCATGACTGCGCTTTCGCTGATCAACGTTGCCAAGTCCTTTGGCGATGTGGAGGTCCTCAAAGACATCAATATCGAGGTCGAAGAGGGAGAGTTCGTGGTCTTCGTCGGCCCGTCGGGTTGCGGAAAATCCACGCTTTTGCGTGTGATCGCGGGGCTAGAGGATGCCTCGGCCGGCGAAATCCGGATTGGCGACGACCTTGTCAACACCACACCCCCTTCCAAGCGCGGCATCGCGATGGTGTTTCAAAGCTATGCGCTTTACCCCCATCTGAACGTCCGCAACAACATGTCCCTGGCTCTCAAGCAGGCGCGCCAGGCGAAAGATGTCATCGACAGCCGCGTCGCCAAAGCCAGCAAAATGCTCAATCTGGAGGCTTATCTCGACCGCTACCCGTCCGAGTTGTCGGGCGGTCAACGACAGCGTGTTGCGATTGGCCGCGCCATCGTGCGCGAGCCCAAGCTCTTTTTGTTCGATGAGCCGCTTTCGAACCTTGATGCGGCGCTGCGCATGAACACACGGCTTGAGATCGCGGGTCTGCACAGCGCGCTCGCCACGTCGATGATCTACGTGACCCACGACCAGACCGAGGCGATGACGCTTGCCGATAAGATTGTCGTTTTGCGCGATGGACGGGTGGAGCAAATCGGCAGCCCGATGGAGCTTTACAACAATCCGGTCAATCGGTTTGTCGCGGGCTTTCTTGGGTCGCCGGCGATGAATTTCCTGTCCGGCGACCATTTTGGCAAAGACCCCGCGCTGACCGTCGGCGTGCGCCCGGAAAGCCTGGCACTGGTCGAGCGCGGCGGCCTTCTTCTGAACGTCGCCCATGTCGAACGGCTTGGCGGCGATACCAATGTGGTCGGTCGCGTTGGCGGCAGCCAAGTCACCGCGCGCCTTTTCGGCCAGCACATGATCCGCGCCGGCGGTCAAGTTGCGCTGGCCTATCGGGACGCGGATCTTTTCTACTTCGACACCGGCGGTGCGCGCATCCACCCTTAAGGGCGCGGGTTAATCCGCCCTTGTGGCACGGGATTATGGCGGACCACGCGATGGGTCAGACGCTTTGTGCATCCTGCGCGGCCATCGTCCGTTGGCCCCGCACGTCGTGGCGGGGCGGTGGCGGATCGGTCCGTGCGACCGCGCCGGCCGCCGCGCGCTGCCTAAGCGCGGATATGAGACGCGCCCCGACAGCCGCTGCCGGGAACCCCGGGATGGATTTGGCACAGCCTCTCCAACCCGTGTTGCGACCCAGCGCCGCGCCAAAGCCCTCCACCGCCCGGGCGGTCGCCGCGCCGTGGCACAGGCCAAAGACCAGCGGGGCCAAGGCGCCCCATCGGGCCGTGCCTGGGCCAGGCCGACCTGCATGGGCGACCCCGGTCGCGGCTACCAACGGGAAGCGGTCGCGCCGCCCCCGCACGCGCTGCGGATACCGGCTGGCAATCGCCAAAAAGGTCCTGATCCCAAGCGGCGCGGCAACCCAATCCACAGCCCGCGCCTCCTCCGGCGACATCGACCTGGCGATGAGAACGGCCAGCCCCGTCATCTTGGCGTGGGCGGGCAGCACCCCGCCAACGCGTGGCAGACCGGTCGCGCCCGGGTGGACAGGGATGGATGTCCGGTTGCGCGGCGCAGGCGGGCGTGGCCGGTCGGCCACGCTGCAATTCCGCGACCGGCAGTGGTAAACCGCGCCATCGTCGCCTAAGTGCCATAGGGCGATCAGCGGGGGGAGTGGGGTCATGGCCGAGGCCGCGGAAGCGATGTTTTCCTTCGACAACAGCTATGCGCGGTTGCCCGACCGCATGTTCGCGGGCGTCTCGCCCGACAGGGCCCCGGCGCCGCGGCTCCTTGCCTTTAATCGCGCGCTGGCCGAGGATCTGGCGCTCGACCCCGCGCGCCTTGCGGGGGAAGAGGGGCTGCGCGTCCTTTCGGGCGCCCGGCTGCCCGCGGGGGCAGAGCCGATTGCCATGGCCTATGCGGGTCACCAATTCGGGAATTGGGTGCCACAGCTTGGCGATGGGCGCGCGCTTTTGCTGGGTGAGGTGTTGGACCGCGCCGGGCAGCGTCGAGACATCCAACTCAAAGGCGCGGGCCGCACGCCGTTTTCGCGGATGGGCGACGGCAAGGCGCCGCTTGGCCCGGTGTTGCGGGAGTATCTGGTCAGCGAGGCGATGGCCGCGCTCGGCGTGCCGACGACCCGCGCCTTGGCGGCGGTCGCCACGGGCGAGGATGTGGTGCGCGAAACCGTCCATGCCGGCGCTATCCTGACCCGCGTGGCGGCCAGCCATGTGCGGATCGGCACGTTCCAGTACTTTTACGTCCGCCAGGATCGGGAGGCGCTGGAAGCCCTGACACACCACGTGATCGCGCGCCACTATCCGCAGGCCGCCGCAGCGCCGGTGCCCGCGCTCGCCCTGCTAGAGGCGGTGATGGCCCGCCAGGCGGATCTGGTCGCGCGTTGGATGGGGATCGGCTTTATCCACGGCGTGATGAACACCGACAACATGGCCGTGTCGGGTGAGACCATCGACTACGGCCCGTGCGCCTTCATGGACGCCTATCGCGACGCGCAGGTTTTCAGCTCCATCGATGCGGGCGGGCGCTATGCCTATGGCAACCAGCCTCACATCGCGCATTGGAACCTCGCGCAACTCGCGCAAGCGCTTTTGCCGCTGATCGCGGAGGCCGAGGAGGAGGCCGTGAAAACGGCGCAAGCGGCGATCGGGCGCTTTCCTGACCTGTTTAAAGCCGCTTGGCTGGACCAGATGCGCCCAAAGCTTGGCCTGACCCGTGGGGCGCAGGACGATGCCGATCTGATCGCCGCGCTCCTTACGGTGATGGAGGCTGGGGGGGCGGACTTTACACTGACGTTTCGTGGGTTGGCCGATCTGGTGTCGCCGGAGGCCGACGGGCAGGCCGCCCGCGCGCTTTTCACCGACCCCGAGGGGTTCGACGCTTGGCTTGCCCGCTGGCGCGCCCGATTGGCGGAGGAGCCGATGCCAACCACAGCCCGCGCGGCGCAGATGCGGCGCGCCAACCCGCTGTTCATCCCCCGCAACCACCGCGTTGAGGAGGCCCTTGCCGCCGCCGAGGACGGCAACCTTGCCCCGTTCAAAAGGCTGGGGCGAACGCTTGCGCGCCCGTTCGAGGCACAGCCAGGCGCCGAAGACCTTGCCCAGCCCCCCGGTATCGGCCAGTCGGTGACCCGGACGTTCTGCGGAACCTAGAGCAATTTCCGTTCACATTGGATCAGAAATCGCTGTCTCAAGATCAGCAGGATGCTGATCTTGAACGCGTTTTCTGATGATGACTGACTCACTTTGAACGGAAAATGCTCTAGG
>CALCPC010000755.1 GCA_937900975.1 uncultured Paracoccaceae bacterium | reverse complement strand
TGGCCTCATTGCACCGGCCTCATCGCACGCCCTCATCGCACGCCCTCATCGCATCGTCCGCGCGATGCGCGGGTCCAGCGTGTCGCGCAACCCATCGCCCACCACATTGACGGCAAGCACCGTGACGGCAAGCGCAAGACCGGGAAAGAAGATGATCCAGGGCGTCAGTTGAAAGAACGTGCGCCCCTCGCTCATAATGTTGCCCCAGGACGGGATCTCGGGCGGGATGCCGGCGCCGAGGAACCCCAAAATCGCCTCTGTCAGCATGGCAGAGCCGCAGATGTAGGTGGCTTGCACAATCAGGGGCGCGATGGTGTTGGGCAGGATATGGCGCGCCATGATCCGGTGCGTGGCGGTGCCGGCGGCGATGGCGGCCTCGACATAAGGTTCCTCACGCACCGTCAGCACGACAGAGCGGACAAGCCGGACCACGCGCGGGATCTCGGGGATCATAATGGCCAGCACCACCGTGGTCAGCGTAGCACCCGAAAGTGAGATCATGGCGATGGCCAAAAGGATCGCTGGGATCGACATTAGACCGTCCATCACCCGCATCACGACGGCATCCATCAGGCGGATATAGCCCGCAATCAGCCCTAGAACGAGGCCGATGGAAATCGACACCGCGGCCACCGCAAGCCCGACGATCAGCGAGACGCGCGCGCCGTTGACCACACGGCTGAAGACATCGCGCCCCAATTGATCGGTGCCAAGAAAGCCCGCATCCCCGGGTGGTTTTAACCGGTTCATCGGGTTCAGCGCGATGGGGTCTAGGGTCAGAAACGGGCCGATCACGGCGATCAGGCAGATCAGCGACAACAGCGCGCCGCCCCAGAAGACGCCCGGGTTTTGACGCGCCAGGGCAAACGTGCTGATCGTCTTGACCGGCGGCGGGGCAAGGGCGGTTTCTTCGGCCATCAGTAGCGGATCCGGGGATCGAGCAGCGTGTAGGTGAGGTCGATCAGCAGGTTAAGAAGGATGTAGACAAAGCTGAAAAACAGGATCAGCCCCTGGATGATCGGATAATCCCGCGCCAAAACGGCATCCAGAACCAGCCGCCCAAGGCCCGGAATGTTGTAAACGCTTTCGGTCACAACAACCCCTCCGATCAGCAGCGCGATGCCGATGCCGATCACCGTGACGATGGGCACCGCCGCATTGCGCAGCGCGTGGCGCATCAGCACCTTGACCTCGGATTGGCCCTTGGCGCGGGCCGTGCGGATGTAATCCTCCTCCAACACCTCAATCACGCTCGCCCGCGTCATGCGCGCGATCAGCGCGATGAAAATGACGCTCAGCGTCAGCGTCGGCAGCGTGATATGGGCCAGGAACGGCCCCAGCCCATGCTCGAACGGGCTGCGATACCCTTGCACCGGCAGCCAGCGGAGGTTCAGCGCAAAGACATAGATCAAGCAGTAGCCAAGCACGAAGACAGGCACCGAGAACCCGCCGACGGAAAAGAGCATCACGCATCGGTCGATCCAGGAGCCTGCGCGAAACGCCGCCAGCGTGCCAAGCGGCACGGCAACGAGGATCGCAAAGACGATGGTGGACAGCGCCAGCAGCATCGTCGGCTCGATCCGCTGCGCAATCAGTTCGGCCACCGGTTTGTTGGAAAAGATCGACGTTCCAAGATCGCCCTGCAAAAGCGCGCCCAGCCATGTCCCAAATTGCACCACGATAGGGTCTGAGAGGCCAAGCTGTGCCCGGATCCGCGCCACATCCTCGGCCGTGGCATAGTCGCCCGCGATCACAGCGGCCGGATCGCCCGGCGCAAGGCGGAGCAACAGAAACACAAAAAGCGCGACGACCCCCATCACAGGGATCGTCATCAGAATACGGCGCAGCACATATCCAAGCATCAGAAAAGACCGCCCATCACGGCGCACCGGCGGAAAGACAGCGCGGGGCGCGCGGCCGTGGCGCGGCCCTGCGCGCCGACGGGATCCGGGCGCGGCGTCGGGCGGCATCCAAGGGCACAGTGGTGGACCGGTTTGCAGCCGCTGCCATCGGCCCAAGGTTGATTGCGCGGGCGCGCACCATCGTCGTCGCCGGGCGCGCACCATCGTCGTCGCCGGGCGCGCAAAGCAGCGGACGCTTGGACGCGCTGGAACCGTGCCTTGGGGGCCACCCGTGCGCGGTGCCACCGCCCGCGACCCGCGCGTGGTACCCTTCACCGAAAGCGGTGCCTGAAATCATCCGCCCAATCCCCCGAAAGCGGCGCAGCCCCTGCTGGGGGCTGCGCGGTGTCGTCATTCCACCGACATGTTCCAGAAGAACTGGACCGGGGATTTGATCAGACCTTCGACACTGTCGCGGTAGGCAACAGGCACGAAGAACTGTCCAAGCTGGCCAGAGGCGCCGATGGCCCAAAGCCGTTCCTGCACCTTGGCGCCAAGCTCGGCCTTCTCTTCCGGCGTCGCGGCGGTCGCGAAGGCGGAGCGGGCGGCCTCAAGCTCTGGATCCTCGGCCCAGCCGAACCAACCCGCATCCGGATCGCCCGAGAAGGCAATCGCCATCGGGTCGATCACATCGGCACCGATCCACCATGTGTGGAACATGTTCCAGCCGCCGGCATCCACCGGCTCCCGGCTGGCGCGGCGAGAGGTCAGCGTTGCCCAATCCATCGCCTGCATATCGACGGTGAAGCCCGCATTGCGCAGCTTTTCGGCCGTCACAAGGCTGAAGGCCGACAGCACCGGGATATCCGTCGGCTGCATGATCACCACGGGCGTGCCGTCATAACCGGTTGCGGCCAGCGCCTCTTTCGCGGCATCGATGGAGCCTGTGGCCATCACGTCAGAGCCGACATCGCTTTCCAGCGGCGTGCCACAGGGGAAGACGGAATAGCAGGTCTTCCAAAACTCCGGGTTGCCGATGGCCGCGGCCAAATAATCCTCTTGCTTCATTGCCTTCATGGCCGCGCGGCGGACCTCGGCGTCATCGAAGGGCGGCAGCAGGTGGTTGAAGCGGGCAAAGCCGATGTTGCCGAGCGGGTCGTTCACCTCCACCGTGATGCCGGGGTCATTGGCCAGGATCGGCGCGAGGTCGGGCGCCGGTTGTTCAAAGAAATCGACTTCGCCGGCCAAAAGTGCGTTCATCGCGGTCGTATTGTCCGGGAAATACTGCCAGATGACCTTGTCGACCTTGGCGATTTTGCCACCTGCGGCAGCCGATGCAGGCTCCTCGCGGGGCACGTAGTCGTCGAACTTGGTGTAGACGATGGTTGAGCCCGGCACCCACTCCTCTTCCTCGAACTTAAAGGGGCCAGAGCCGATATATTCGGTGATCTGCTCAAACGGATCGGTCTCGGCAATGCGCTTTGGCATGATGAACGGGACGTTGGACGAGATTTTGCCGATGGATTCGAGCACCAGCCCGAACGGCTCTGACAACGTCAGCACAACGGTTTTGGCGTCGGTCGCCTCAAGGCTTGCCACCCGGCCGAACAATTGTTGCCCCATGCCATCGCGCGCGCCCCAACGGGTCAGCGAGGCGACGACATCCTCACCCGTCACCGGTGCGCCGTCGTGAAACATCAGCCCGTCGCGCAGAACGAAGGTCCAGGTCAGGCCGTCTTCGGACTGCTCCCATGTGTCGACCATCTGCGGCTGCGGCTGGAAGCTTTCATCCATCGCAAACAGCGTGTCATAGATCATGTAGCCGTGGTTGCGGCTGATATATGCGGTGGTCCAAATCGGATCGAGGTTTTTCAGATCCGCATGCGGGATGACCCGCAGCACCGTTTCGGACGCGGCCCGATCGGCCATCGCCCCAAGGGCCAGCGGCACGGCAAGGGCTGCCGCCAGCAGGCCCCGCCCGGGCTTCCATTGAAACATGAGAACGCTCCTTGTTGGTTGGGGAGTTTTTTTATGGTTCAGCCCCGCGATGGACGCATAGGCACACGGCGATGTCAATTCGGGCATGGCGTGGAAGGGGCGCGGCACCTTGTACGTTTGGTGCTTTTTTGGGCAGCAGCACCCCGGCCCGCAAAACCCCGCATCAAAAATTGCGCGGGCCACGCCGCATCTGCGCAAAGATGCGGCAGGCGCTGTGGCTTCGGGGCGGCGACGGCGGTACCGCCGGGTTGAAACCGGACCGGCGACACCGCTAGAGAGGCCCAAGGGGGGAGAATGCGAAACGCGAGACTGAGCCGGGGCGCAACGCCCGCTGCGGCCGCCGCGTCACTGCACGCGTGGCGGGGCAGGGCGCCCAAACGCCGGCGGCGGGCGACGCACCGCTGCCCAATGCGCGCACGCCACATGCCCGACATCCCCTAAAGCCAACGCCCAAACCCCATGCCCAAAACCCCCATTCCAAGAAAGGACAGGATCC
>CALCPC010000754.1 GCA_937900975.1 uncultured Paracoccaceae bacterium | reverse complement strand
GCCGACCCCGCCCCGGTTCCGCGTCGTTGTCCCCGACACCGCCAGCCGGCGGTTCTTTGGCGATGCTCTGCAAGCCGCGGCGTTTGAGGCCGATCTGGCCGCGCTCAGCGCCGTGGGGGCCGAGATCGTGCCCGCCGATTTTGCGCCCTTCTACGAGATTGCCGACATGCTTTACGACGGCGCCTGGGTGGCAGAGCGCTATACGGTGGTGGAGGCGCTTCTGGCGGAGGATCCCGGCGCGCTTTATCCGGTGACGGCGGCGATCATCCGCAAGGCCGAGGCGTTGCCCGCCGCGGACGCTTTACACCCGCGCCGATCTTGATGCCGATCCGGTTACACCCAACGCACGGCTCGGAACTTATACGAATTTTGTCAATTTGCTCGACCTTGCCGGGCTTGCCGTGCCGACGGCGCCGCGCGCGGATGGGCGCCCGGGCAGTCTGACGCTTTTGGCGCCAGCGGGCCAGGATGGTTGGATCGCCGCCGTCGCCCGGGCGGTGGAGCGGGCCGGGCCGATGGGCGCGACCGGGCACAAGCGGCCCGCGCCGCCACCGCTTGTCGCGCGGGAAAGGCCGGGGGAGATCGCGCTTGCCGTTTGTGGGGCCCATATGTCTGGTTTGCCGCTGAACGGGGAGCTTACGGCGCGGGGCGGGCGGTTTCTTTGCGCGGCCCGCACGGCGCCCGAATATCGGCTTTTCGCGCTGGCCGGCGGTCCGCCCGCGCGGCCCGGCTTGGTCCGTGACCCCGCCGGCGGCGCGGTCCCGCTGGAGGTTTGGGCGATGCCGAAACCCGCGCTCGGCGGCTTTCTCGAAGGGATCCCCGCGCCGCTTGGCCTTGGTCGCGTGGTGCTGGAAAGCGGCAAGACTGTCACCGGGTTCCTGTGCGAAACCGCCGGTCTAAGCGGCGCTGAAGAACTTGACCCCGCCCGCGGCTGGCGTGGATATCTGGAGCCTGTGGAGTAACGCGGTCAAAGCGCCCGCGCCAAGGGCGCGGCGGACGTGACCGGCATCCGTCGTCGGGGCTGCACCGCGGCGCGGGGCGCTGTGCGGCGTCTCAATAGCTTCGCGGCAAGTCCAGAACATGCTGCGCCAGATAGCTGAGGATCATGTTGCGGGAAATCGGCGCGGTTTGATAAAGCCGCGTCTCCCGCCACTTGCGCTCAATCCCATATTCGCGCGCAAAGGCAAAACCGCCAAAGACCTGCATCGCGACCTCCGCCGCCGCCCAACTTGCGTCGGCGGCCAAAAGCTTGGCCATGTTCGCCTCCGCCGCGGGGGTCTGGCCCGCGTCGAAAAGCGCGGCGGCTTTCTCGACCATCAGCCGCGCGGCCTCGGTCTTGGCATAGGCCTCTGCCAGTGGAAATTGCAGCCCTTGGTTCGCGCCGATGGGGCGGCCGAAAACAACCCTGTCGCGGGCATAGGCGCTGGCCCGGGCGAGGAAGTAATCGGCATCCCCGAGACATTCGTAGGCGATCAAAATGCGCTCTGCATTCATGCTTTCGACAATGTAGCGAAAGCCTTTGCCAGCCTCGCCCACCAGCGTATCGGCCGGGATTTCGAGATCGTCGAAAAACACTTCGCAACTGTTGTGGTTGATCATGGCTGGGATCTTCTTCAGCGTCAGGCCGCGCCCCTTCGAGGCCTGCATATCCAGCAGAAAAACCGAAAGACCGTCGCTGCGTTTGGCGCCGGCCGGTGCTGTCCGCGCCAAAAGCAGCATCAAATCGCTTTCCATCGCCCGGCTGGTCCAAACCTACTGGCCGATGACGCGATAGCTGCCAGCGGCGGTCGACTCGGCCCGCGGATTCAGCAGCGTGGTGTCGCTGCCGGTTGTGGGCTCGGTCACGCCAAAAGCCTGCAGCCGCAAAGACCCATCGGCGATCTTGGGCAGATATTGCGTCTTCTGCGCGGACGTACCGTGCTTTAGCACCGTCGCCATCGTATACATTTGCGCGTGGCAGGCGGCGGCGTTGCACCCTTCGGCGTGGATTGTTTCCAAAATCGCACCCGCCGCACTCAGCGGTAGACCCGCGCCTCCGAACTCTTCCGGGATAAGGGCGGCAAGATACCCCGCGTCGGTCAGCGCGGTCACAAAGGCCTGCGGATACCGATCCTCGGCATCCAGCGTCATCCAATAGGCGTTTGGAAAGTCCTGGCAAAGCCGCGCCACGCCCGCGCGAATGTCGGCCCAAGCCGGGCTGGCGGGGATGCTTACGGGCGGCTTTGCGGCATTGGTGTCTGTGTTCATCGGGTCCTCGGGCTTTTGGCGGGTCGGCCGGCTGGGGCGGGGGCGATCTCTTCTTGCGTATCGCCCTGCGCTTTGCCCATATCGGCGGTGTGCGGGTGGCGTTGGCGAAAGGCTAATCCGCGCCAAGGCGACCGACAAGAAGGCGGGCAGATATGGGCGCATCGGATCCGGCAGAGGAAGAGGAGCTTGTTCTGACCCGGTCAGGGTCGGTCGCGCGGATCCTTTTCAACCGCCCCGCGCGGCGCAATGCGATGACGCTTCGCATGTGGGGCGCGCTGCATCGGGCGTTGCTGAGCCTGGCCGATGACGACGCGGTCCGGGTGAGCGTCTTGGCCGGCGCGGGCGGGGCTGCCTTTGTCTCCGGCGCCGATATTGGAGAGTTCGACAGGCTGCGGGCAACGCCCGAGGGTGTGGCCGAATACAACCGCGTGTCCGATGACGCTGAAACTGCGCTCTATCAATGTCCGAAACCCACGATTGCCGAAATCGACGGGTTCTGCATGGGTGGCGGTCTTGGGATCGCGGTGGCCTGCGATCTGCGCATTGCCAGCACAAGGGCACAGTTTGGGATCCCGGCGGGCCGTCTTGGTCTTGCCTATGGCTATGACAGCGTCGCACGGCTGGTGGCGCTGCTTGGCCCGTCGGTCGCGGCCGAGATCCTGTTCACAGCCGTACTGCTGCCGGCCGAACGCGCGCAGAATGTCGGTCTGTTGAACGCGATTGTGGCCCCAGAGCTCTTGGGAGAGCGTGTGGCGGCGACCGCGGCGCAGATCGCGGCGAACGCACCGATGACCTTGAGGGCGGCAAAGGCGGCGATCGGCGCTGCGACCGCTGCAAGCGTCGACCGGACTGCGGTCGAGGCGCTGATCGCCGCCTGCTATGCCAGCGCCGACTATGCCGAGGGGCGCCGAGCATTTGCCGAAAGGCGCGCGCCGCGCT
>CALCPC010000753.1 GCA_937900975.1 uncultured Paracoccaceae bacterium | reverse complement strand
TGATGAAGGCTGACCTGCTTTGAACGAACAACGCTCTAAGCCAGCGCTTTTCGCAGGACCAGCGCCTGTTGGCGCGCGCCACTGGGGCCATCGTAGTAGTCTTTTCGCCACCCCGCCTTGGCGTAGCCGGCGCGGGCGTATAGTGCGCGGCCGGCCGCGTTCTCTTCGTTGACTTCCAGCAGGATTTCCGTTGCGCCCTTGGCCTTCGCGGTGGCCTCAAGGGCCGACAAAAGGCGCGTAGCAAGGCCCTGGCGGCGATGCTCGGGCGGTACGGCAAGGGTCAGAACCTCCCCCATGCCGCCAGCGCAGCGCAGCATTGCGAAGCCTGGGTCTTCGACCAGCAGGTGACAGGTGGGCGTTGCCAGAAGGTCGGCGAAGGCCCGCGCGCTCCACGGTTTTGGGGCCAGCGTGAAGGAGCGCGCATGAAGCGCGGCCAGCCGCTCAGGCGTCATCGAAAATGCGGGGTGGCGGCTCCCGCGATGGGGCGGCGTCCGCGGGGCGGACGTAAAGCGGTACTGGCGCCGCCGCGGTGGCCCCGGTGCCGTTCTTGTGCGCAGCGGCAAGCAGGCGGCGCGGCAGATCGGCGGCCAGCGCATCGGGCGCGCGCGGCGCGGCCCGGCACCCAAGCACGCCGGCGATCTGCTCGGCCCGCCAACCGGTTATCTGCAATCCATCGCGCGCCAGCCGTGCCGGCGGCGCGGCGGGGTCGATGACCTCTGGCGGACCCGCGACGCTGCCCGCCGCGAAAGCCTGCACATAGGCCTGGCCGCGCGGGCCCTCGACCGACACAAGCTCACGCAAGGGGGACGCCGCATCGCGCGACAGATCGAAGGCCGAGACCCCGACCGCCGGACGGTCAAGCCCGAGGCTGAGGCCGCGCGCATAAGCCACGGATATCCGGATCCCGGTAAAGTTTCCGGGCCCGACGCCCGCGGCCACAAGGCCGATCTGAGACCATTCGATCCCGGTCGCCCCCAACATCTCCTCCACCGCGTCCGGCAAACGTTCCGCCTGTCCGCGCGCCATCTCTTCGTAGATCGAAGAGAGCACCGTGGTGCCGGCGCCGAGCACGGCGGCGACGTGGCTGCGCGCGGTGTCGAAGGCGAGGATCAGCGGGCGCGGGGTCGTGTGATCCGCCATCACATGCCCGCCGCCCGGCCTGTTGCCCTGTGTGGATCATCCATGTGTGGATTATCCATCCCTTGTATCGCCGCGGATCCGGCGTTTCCGCGAGCCACAGCAATTTTCGTCGACCTTGCGCTTGGACACCGCTGGGAGAAGAGGACGCTGAGCTTCGACACCTTGCCCTATTTAGCGTGGCTCAGCCGTTGCAAATGCCGCTAGGCCGCGACCGGACGCACCTCCGTCACCTCGGGGATATAGTGGCGCAGCAGGTTTTCGATGCCCATTTTCAAGGTCATCGTGGAGGACGGGCACCCCGCGCAGGCGCCCTGCATGTGGAGATAGACCACCCCCCGCTCAAACCCATGAAAGGTGATGTCGCCGCCATCTTGCGCCACGGCGGGCCGCACGCGGGTGTCGAGCAACTGTTTGATCTGCACAACGATTTCAGCGTCTGGGCCGTCATGGTCGGCATGATCGACGGTGCCCGTCTCGCCTTCCATCACGGGCTGACCGGACTGGAAATGTTCCATTATCGCGCCGAGGATTGCGGGTTTGATCAACGTCCAATCGGCGTCTTCCGCCTTGGTGACCGTCACAAAATCGGGGCCAAAGAAGACGCCCGCGACGCCGTCGGCCGCGAAGATGCGCTTGGCAAGCGGCGATGTGGTCGCCGCCTCGGCGGTCGGAAAATCCGCGGTGCCGGTGGTCAAGACGGCCTGACCGGGCAGGAATTTCAGCGTCGCGGGGTGTGGGGGCGCTTCGGTCTGGATGAACATCGCCTGTGCCTCCCTATGGGTTCACCCAAAATCGGGTGCCGGGGCGGCGATGTCAAGGAACTTGGAAACATTCTAACACGGGACGGCGAAGAGGCGGGACAGGGCCGCGGCGGTTTCCCGGGGCATTTCCTCGGCGATAAAGTGCCCGCAATCGAGCGCGACCTCCTCGATCTGGTCGACCCAAGGCCGCCAGTGGGCCGCCATCGGACGCGGCGCGTATTGGACGCCGCGCAGGACCAGAAGCGGCAGATCGATGCGCCGCCCGGCTGTGCGATCGGCGCGGTCGTGCCGGATGTCGATGTCGGCACCGGCGCGGTAATCCTCGCACATCGCGGCAATCACCGCGGGCTTGGCGAAGGCCGCGTGATAGGCCGCAAGCGCCGGCGCCGGCAACGCCGCGCCACGCCCCTTCCAGCGGTCGATCAGATGATCGAGATAGGCGGCGGGATCGGCGCCGATCATCCGTTCGGGTGTCGGTGGCGGCAAGGCGAGGAAAGGCCAGTGATAGGCGGCAAGCGCGGCCTGCCAATCCATCGCCTCCCAAGTGTCGAGCGTGGTCATGATGTCGAGCAGCGCGAGGCCCGCGACACGTCCGGGCCAATCCAGCGCCATCCGATAGGCGACCCGCCCGCCCCGGTCGTGACCGGCCAGAAAGAACCGCTGATGCCCCAAGGCGGTCATCACGGCAATCAGCGTGGCGGCCATGCGCCGTTTGCTTTGGCTGTCATGCGCGGGCGTTGGATCGGGCGCCTGGCTTGCGCCGTAGCCTGGCAAATCCGGGATCACGAGCGAATATTGAGGCAACAGGCGCTGCGCGACGCCATCCCAGGCCGCCCGCGTCTGCGGAAACCCATGCAGCAGCAGCAAGGGCGGACCG
>CALCPC010000752.1 GCA_937900975.1 uncultured Paracoccaceae bacterium | reverse complement strand
AACATCCTGGGCGGTCTGACGACGATCGAGGAAAAGGCGCTTGGCAATCTGGAGAAGATTGGCCGGACATCGACCTATATCGACGCGTTGGAGCCCGCGGAGGCGCCGGCGAAGGGGGCCGGGCTTTACTATATGGATACGTCCTCGGCGGCGGCGGAATGTGTGACGCTGATGGCGGCGGCGGGCTATGTGGTGCACACGTTTCCGACCGGCCAAGGCAATGTCGTCGGCAATCCCATCGTGCCGGTGATCAAGATTTCGGGCAATCCGCGGACGCTGCGCACGATGTCCGAGCATATCGATGTCGATGTGACGGGTGTTTTGACGCGCGAGATGACCATCGACCAAGCGGGCGATGCGCTGATCGAGATGATCCGGCGGACGGCGAACGGGCGGGCGACGGCGGCGGAAGCCCTGGGGCATCGGGAGTTCGTTATGACCAAGCTTTATCGCTCGGCCTAAGCCCCGCCCCTTTTCGGGGGGCTCCCACCCTGGCAGCGCTGGGCTGACCTCGGCGTTGCGCCCACCCCCCCCGCCCCCCGAAAAGGGGCGGGACCCAGACATGGAGAGCGCGATGCGCGACGGCACACTGTCTTTGGCGGCGGCGGAGGATCTGGCGCGTCGGGCGTTGATGGCGGCGGGGGCAACGGCGCTGCAGGCCGGCCCAACGGCCCTGGCCTTGGTGCGGGCCGAGGCGGACGGGCAGGGCGGCCATGGGCTTAGCCGGGTGCCAAGCTATGTCGGGCAAGTGCGGGCGGGCAAAGTGCGGGGCACGGCGGTCCCGGACCTTGTCGATATGCGCCCCGGAGCGGTGCGCATCGACGCGGGCCATGGGTTTGCCTATCCCGCCTTCGATCTCGCGATCACGGCACTGGCAGAGCGGGCGCCGCGCCTCGGCATCGCTGCGGCGACAATCCACCGCTCGCATCATTTCGGGGTGGCGGGACAGGCTTGTGAGCGTCTTGCCGAACAGGGATTGATCGCCTTTGTGTGGGGCAATTCGCCCAAGGCGATGGCCCCGTGGGGCGGTGCGCAGCCGATCCTTGGCACCAACCCGATTGCCTTTGCTGCGCCGATGGCGCCGTCCCCATTGGTGATCGACATGGCGTTGACCACCGTTGCGCGCGGCAAGATCCTGGCCGCGCGCGAGGTTGGCGCGCCGATCCCGGGCGACTGGGCTTTTGGTCCTGACGGTGCGCCGACGACCGATGCGGCACTGGCGCTGCAGGGCAGCATGGCACCTGCCGGTGGCGCCAAGGGCGCGGCCTTGGCGTTGATGGTGGAGGTGATGTCCGCCTGTCTGGCCGGCGGCGCGCTGGGCGCCGAGGCCTCGTCGCTGTTCGATGCGGATGGCGGTCCGCCCGACCTTGGTCAAACGCTTCTCGCGCTGGATCCCGGGCCGCTTTCAGGGGATGGGTTTGGCGCCCGGGTCGCGGCCTTGGCCGGGCTATACGCAGAGATGGACGGCGCGCGGCTTCCAGGCACGCGGCGGCTGGAGGCGCGGGCCCGTGCGGCGCGCGCGGGGCTGACGCCGAACCCCACGCTTCTGGCCGAGATCGAACGCCTGGCGGGGGCGGCGTGATCCGCACTGTCGGTCGGCACGACGGAAGGGAGATCCGCGAAGCGGTGTTGGAAAGCGCCACTAGCCGGATTGCTGTGTTGAACTATGGCGCGCTGATGCGTGACTGGCGTGTCTTCGCCGCTGGGCGTGCCGTGCCTTGCATTCTGGGTTTCGACAGTTTTCCCCCCTACCTCACGCATTCGAAGTCTTTTGGCATCGTCGCGGGTCGCGTCGCCAACCGGATCGCCAACGCAACCTTCCCGCTTGGCGGCGAGACGGTGACGCTGGTCGCCAACGAGGGGGCGCATCATCTGCATGGCGGGCCCGCGGGGCTTGGCAAACAAATCTGGGAGATGGAGACCGCGACCGGCGGGCTGATCTTGCGCCACCACAGCCCGGAGGGCGCAATGGGCTATCCCGGGCGCGTCGATTTTGAGATTTCCATGGCGCTCGACGGACCGACGCTGACGCTGACGATGACCGGCGCGCCGGACCGGCCGACGCCGATCAACCTTGCACAGCACAACTATTATAACTTGCACGGTTCCGGCGACACGAATGGCCATCTTTTGGAGATCGACGCCGAGCACTACACCCCGGTGGATGCCACCCTGATCCCGACGGGCGCGGTCCTGCCGGTGGCCGGCACGCGGCTGGACTTTCGCCAGATGACCACGCCCGCGGCGCAGGATCCTGCGGGCGTCGGGGTGGACTTGAACCTTGTCCTGCGCCCGGGGCGTCCGGTCTCTGCGCCGGCCGCGCGTCTGATAGGTCCGGAGACGGGGCTTGGCCTGCCAGTCGTCACCGACCAGCCGGGTCTGCAGCTTTTTAACGCGCCGACGATGGCGATCGCGCATCCGGGGCATGACGGCGCCCAGTACGGTGCCTTCGCCGGCATCTGCCTTGAGGCGCAAAAATTCCCCGACAGCCCCAACAGGCCCGACTGGCCAAGCGTTATCGCAACGCCCGAAGAACCGTATCGCCAGCACTTGTCGCTGACGATTGCACCGGTCGCGTGATCGACCCCGCTTGGGCGCGATGCGGCCAAGCGGGGGGCGTGGCCCGCGCAGCGCGGGTCTCGGCAGCGCGGCGCTTGACCCCTTCGACAGAGGGGGCGGCCTTGTCAGAAACGTGCTTAAGATCCTAGGCCGCGGGGCGCTTCGGCGGCTTCTTCCGTTCGGCGCCCTCGGCGTGTGCCCCATGCCGCCCCTTCGGCGCTAGTTCCTTTCCGCTCCTTCGGAGCGCGCGCCCTCGGCCCTTTGGCGCGCGCGTGTCTTGAGCCGCGCGGGCCGCGGCTGACTGGCCCGGCCTTTAGAGCAATTTCCGTTCACATTGGATCAGAAATCGCTGTCTCAAGATCAGCAGGATGCTGATCTTGAACGCGTTTTCTGATGATGACTGACTCACTTTGAACGGAAAATGCTCTAGTCGCCGGGGGCGATCCCGGATGAGATCCGCTCGGCCACCCAGGCGTGAAAGCAATGCGTCGGGCCGTCCATCGCGGGCGAAAAACGTCCGCCGTCGAAATGCGGCGCACGGCGCCCCTTTTGCATCCCCTCGACAACGAAAATGTCTTCCTCAAACACCGCCTTCCACAGCGCCGCATTCTTTTGGCGCAGCGGCTCAAACGCGGGTGCTGTCGCGGCCTCTTGCGTGGCATAGAAGATTTCCACCCGCTCCCGCGTGGTTTCGTGCCCCTCTGGCGACAGCAGGATCGCGTAGGCGTGATCGCGGTGGATGCCAAGAAGAACATTGGGGTAAAGGCCAATATATTCCGCCGTGGTATCCCAAACCGAGGGCAGCCCCGCAAAATCCGGAAACGACGTCTCACCGAGATCGGGGGCGTAGACGCGCGTGCCCTGGCCCGAGAAAAAGCCAGGCGGTTCGATATGGTAATGATCTTCCAGCCGGGAATACGTGTTCAGGCCCGGATGGACGAACGGCAGATGATAGCTTTCGCAGTAGTTCTCGACCGCAAGTTTCCAGTTGCAGGCGACATTCAGTGTAAAGCTGGAGCTCGCCCCCCCATGGTAGAGCGCGCGCCCCGCAAAGTCGGCCCAGCGGGTTTGAAGGGGCGCGATCCAATCGGCGAAGGCCGGCCCCGTGCCGCTGACATCGACAAAGACGAGGCCGAAGAACTCCGCGCTTTTGATCTCGGTCAGACCGGTGCGCTCTGGGTCGATGGCATCATGGGCATTGATGCCTGCGCCGCCGACATGGGGTGTGGCTTTCAAAGCGCCGGCATGGCTGTAGCACCAAGAATGATAGGGGCACCGGATCAAATTTGTTTTCTGCGGCTTCTCGACCAGGATCATGCCCCGGTGCCGGCACACGTTCTCAAAAACGCGCAGCGTTCCAGCGGCGTCGCGCACCATCAAAAGCGGTTGCCCAAGATGGTCCACCGGGCAGACATCGCCGGGACCGGGCGCGTCATGGGCAAAGCCGAGACAAGACCAACCGGGGTTGAAGACATGGCGCCGTTCGATCTCAAGGCTCTCGGCCTCGGTGTAGAGCGCATTGGGCAGAACGTTCGCGTCTGTGACGGGCCGCTGGACGCGCGCCAGCGGGGCGGCGAGGTGATCGAAGGCAGGCATCGGCGGTCTCCTGTTTCTTGGGATGGTTTGGCGTCCTCCCTTCCGCGATAGCGGGTGTTGGGGCGGCAGAGCGGTCCGGAACCGACATTTTAGCCCTATGGGATGTCGTGCTCGGGCTGCCGATTCTCTCACTTCCTTGGCGGGGCGTGTGTGGGGCGATGGCCACAAAGCGTTAACGCGGGTTTGGCGCATTTACCTTTTGCCAGATGAAAGCTTGGGCGTAAGCCGCTGCTTCTTCTGCGAAAAACGGCGCCTTGATTCGCCAATTCGTTAAGGAATTCAACCGCTCGCAAGCCGCGCTGGCGCCGATTTTGTGAGGAGAATCGCGTCAACCCCTAAATCTTGTATTTTGGTGAATAAATCGGTTGAAACGGCCGCGGTTCGCCCTTCAATTTGTGCAGGCAGCCAAACGGAACACCACATATGGTGGTCAGGTCCGGCTCCGGCGCCGACTGGCAACATCGCACAACTGCACATGAGAGGCAGAGAATGAAAATCGACCGCAGCTATACCACCACCGAGACGGGCGCTTATGGCGACCTCTCTTTCCGCGACACAGCGTCCGAGATCCGCAATCCCGATGGCTCCATCGTGTTTTCCGCGACCGGGCTTGAAGTGCCGGAGGGGTGGAGCCAGGTCGCAGCCGACGTCTTGGCGCAAAAATATTTCCGCAAGGCAGGCGTCCCGTCGGTGTTGAAGATAGTGCGCGAAAAAGGGGTGCCAGAGTTTCTGTGGCGCTCCGTCCCCGATGAGGCCGCGCTGGCCAAGCTGCCCGAGGAGGACCGCTTTGTCGGCGAGAAGACGGCAAAACAGGTCTTCGATCGCCTGGCCGGGGCTTGGTGCTATTGGGGGTGGAAGGGCGGCTACTTTACCGAGGAAAGCGACGCCCGCGCCTATTTCGACGAAATGCGCTACATGCTGGCCACCCAAATGGCAGCCCCCAACAGCCCGCAATGGTTCAACACCGGGCTGCACTGGGCCTATGGCATCGATGGGCCCAGCCAGGGGCATTTTTACGTCGATTGGCAAACCGGCAAACTGACGAAATCGCGCTCTGCCTACGAGCACCCCCAACCGCATGCTTGTTTCATCCAGTCGGTTGAGGATGACCTCGTCAACGATGGCGGGATCATGGATCTTTGGACGCGCGAGGCGCGGCTTTTCAAATATGGCTCTGGCACGGGCACGAATTTTTCGTCGCTGCGCGGTGCGAATGAGCCTCTGGCGGGGGGCGGCAAATCCTCCGGTCTGATGAGCTTTCTCAAGATTGGCGACCGGGCGGCGGGCGCCATCAAATCGGGCGGCACGACGCGGCGCGCGGCGAAAATGGTGATCTGTGACATGGATCACCCCGATATCGAGCAGTTCATCAACTGGAAGGTGGTGGAGGAGCAGAAGGTCGCGGCGCTCGTCGCAGGCTCAAAACTGCACGAGGAGAAGCTGAACGCGATCTTCGCGGCGATCCGCGCCTGGGACGGCGCCGAGGCCGACGCGCTCGACCCGGCGGCGAATGCCGGGCTGAAGGCCGCGATCAAGGACGCGCGGCGCGCGAAGATCCCCGAAAGCTACACCAAGCGGATCCTGCAATACGCAGCCCAAGGCTATAGCGCGATCGAGTTTCCGGTGTTCGATACCGATTGGGATTCGGATGCCTATCTGACCGTGTCGGGTCAGAACTCCAACAACTCGGTGCGCGTCACGGATGCGTTTTTGCAAGCCGTGCGGGACAACGCGGATTGGGCGTTGATCCGCCGGACCGACGGCAAGGTCGCCAAGACCGTCAAGGCCCGCGATCTGTGGGAGCAGATCGGCCATGCCGCGTGGGCCTGCGCCGACCCGGGGATCCAGTTTCACGACACCATCAATGCCTGGCACACCTGTCCGGCCGATGGCCAGATCCGCGGCTCTAACCCATGCTCGGAATACATGTTCCTCGACGACACAGCCTGCAACCTGGCGTCGCTGAACCTGCTTACCTTCCTTGACCAAGGTCGCTTCGATGCCGATGGCTATGTCCATGCTTCGCGGTTGTGGATGCTGACGCTTGAAATCTCGGTGATGATGGCGCAGTTTCCGTCGCCCGCGATTGCGGAGCTAAGCTACAAGTTCCGCACCACAGGACTGGGCTACGCCAATATCGGCGGCCGCCTCATGACCCTCGGGCTCGGCTACGACAGCGAGGCGGGGCGCGCGCGTTGCAGTGCGCTGACCGCGATCATGACCGGAACATGCTATCTGACATCGGCGGAAATCGCGGCAGAGCAGGGGCCCTTCCCGGGCTATGCGCCCAACGCCGAGGCGATGCTGCGCGTGATGCGCAACCACCGTCGCGCGGCCTATTCTGAGGCGGATGGGTATGAGGCGCTGGCCGTCAAACCCGTCCCGCTCGACGCCGCAAATTGCCCGGACCCCGGCCTTGTCGATTTGGCCCGGGGTATCTGGGATGAGGCGCTGTCGATGGGTGCTGCGCATGGCTACCGGAACGCCCAAGCGACCGTGATCGCGCCGACCGGCACCATTGGCCTTGTCATGGATTGCGACACGACCGGGATTGAGCCCGATTTCGCGCTGGTCAAGTTCAAGAAGCTTGCCGGTGGCGGATATTTCAAGATCATCAACCGGTCAGTTCCCGCGGCCCTCGAGACGCTGGGCTACAGCCCCGCCGAGATCGAGGAAATCATCGCCTACGCGGTTGGGCACGCGACGCTTGGCAACGCGCCGGGCATCAACCCGACAACCCTTGTCGGCCACGGCTTCGGTGCTGAGGAAATCCGCAAGGTCGAGGCGGCGCTTCCGTCCGCTTTCGACATCCGCTTTGTCTTCAACCAGTGGACGCTGGGGGAAGGGTTCTGCCGCGACGTCCTCGGCATCCCGGACGAAAAGCTGGCCGACCCTGGGTTCGACCTGTTGCGTCATCTTGGCTATAGCCGCGCGCAGATCGATGCGGCCAACGCCCATGTTTGCGGCACGATGACGTTGGAAGACGCGCCGCATCTGAAGCCCGAGCACTATGCCGTGTTCGACTGCGCCAACCCCTGCGGTAAAACCGGCACGCGGTTTTTGTCGGTCGAAAGCCACATCCACATGATGGCCGCGGCCCAAAGCTTTATCTCGGGGGCGATTTCCAAAACGATCAACATGCCCAACGATGCCAGCGTCGAGGATTGTAAAGCCGCCTATGAACTGTCCTGGTCGCTTGGCGTGAAGGCGAACGCGCTGTATCGGGACGGATCGAAGCTGTCGCAGCCGCTTTCCGCCGCGCTGATCGAAGAGGACGCGGACGAGGCGTTTTTGGAGGCCAACCCGGTCGAAAAAGCCACGATTGTGGCCGAGAAAGTGGTCGAGAAGATCATCGTCAAGGAGGTCCGCTCCCGCCGGGAAAAATTGCCCCACCGCCGCAAGGGCTATACCCAAAAGGCGGTCGTCGGCGGCCACAAAGTCTATCTGCGCACGGGCGAATACACCGATGGCAGCTTGGGCGAGATTTTCATCGACATGCACAAGGAAGGGTCCGCCTTCCGCGCGATGATGGACAGCTTTTCGATCGCCGTCTCCATCGGTCTGCAGTACGGCGTCCCGCTGGAGCGTTTCGTCGACCAGTTCACGTTCACCCGGTTTGAGCCTGCGGGCATCGTTCAGGGCAATGACAGCATCAAAAACGCGACGTCGATCCTCGACTACATCTTCCGCGAACTGGCGATCAGCTATCTCGACCGCACCGACCTTGCCCATGTGGTGCCGGACGGTCAGGGCTTTGACGAGATCGGGCGCGGCGAGGAAGAGGGCGTGTCGAACGTGCGCGCGGTGGAGCCTGAGGTGACCCAAGCCTCCATCGAGATGATCCGCCAAGTGTCCTCAACCGGCTATTTGCGCAAGCGTTTGCCGCAGGAGTTGATGCTTTTGCAAGGCGGCGCCGCGCTGAGCCCAGGTCTGGAAACCCCGGCGGTCACAACGGTGGAGGCGATGTCGGCCACAGCGCTTGACCAGCGGACAAAGGCGCGGATGCAGGGGTATGAGGGCGACCCGTGCGAGGAATGCGGAAACTTCACGCTGGTGCGCAACGGCACCTGCATGAAGTG
>CALCPC010000751.1 GCA_937900975.1 uncultured Paracoccaceae bacterium | reverse complement strand
GATGGTTCACCGGATAGCGTGTGGCCAAGCGCAGCAGCGTGCGCGCATGGGCCCGGCGCCGCTTGCCCGCGCCGCGCGCCGACAGCGGCGCGCCGCGCAGATGCAAAAGCAGCCCGCAAAGATGATAGTCCGGATAGTCCGGCCCCAGCATCGCAAAGTCTTCAAGCGGCACCAAACGCTGATAAATCTCCGCAGCAAGATCCAGATCGCCGTGGACATGGGCCAGCAAAAACCACGCCTGATAAAACGCGCCGAGATTGGCCTCACCGCTAAGCCGGGCTTCGAGCGCGATCTCTTCCGTGCCCCAAAGCGGCGCATCGACGGGGCCGGCGGCACGGTCGATAAACCGCTCCAGCGTCGCGTGCAGGCCGCTGAGGACATCGTGGCGCAATTGCCGGGCATAGCGGCCCGCCTCCACCAGCCGCGCGGCCAGCGCATCCAGCGGACGGCCCATGACGAAATGATACTTCAAGACGCCGAATTGATAGTAGCCCGCATACTCTAAATCCGCAGCCGCCCAACTGTGTGCCGCGTTCTCTTCCAACCGCGTCAAAAGCCGGGCATAGGGATCGCGATACCAGCCGACGATCATACAATAGGTATAGTTAAGCCGCCCCCGCACCTGGTCCGAGATGCCGAATTTTTCGAACAACTCAAAAAGGTTCTTCATGATCCGCAGGACGCGGTCCACGGCGCCGAAGGCAATATAATTGACCAAGCCATAATAGCCGATCGACGCGGCACCGGCATGGGTTAGCCCATAGCGTTGGGTCAGCGCGAACATCCGAAGCGAGACCAGAACGAAAAGGTCCTTGTTCTCAAGAAACGCGGGCGTCGAGACGATCAGCAGCATCTGCATGATCTGTTCGCGCGCCGGGTCGTCCATCCGGTCGAGATGGCTGAAATCGTCGCGCGGCTTGCCAATCAGGCGCATCTGCGCGCCCAGAAGCCCCGTGCCAATCTTTGGGCCATAGGGTGGAGAGAGGTTGACGCCAAGCAGCTTTAGACCCGCCACGCCATGCTCAATCGCATGGGTATAATCCGCGCGGAAGGTGAAGAGCGTGACCAGAAGCTCATGCACCGCTGCGCGTTTGCGCGGATCGGTCAGGCGTTGCATCAGCGTCTCGAAGCTTGGGCGCGCGTCGTCCCAGCTTCCCAACAGGAACTCCAACTCCAACCGTTCCCGGGTCAGCGCTGCCGCAAGGTCCGGCGCTTGCGCCCACCCCGCGCCCGAGACCGCATCGGGCAGCGCCGTGACCAGCCGCAGATAGCTGAGCGATGTGTCATAGGCCGCGACCCGCTTGGTTCGACGCGCAGCGATCAGCGCGGCCTCGGTGATCCGCCGGCCCAGCGCTGCGTCCCGGATCGCGCCGGACGCGCGGCCGAAATGGTGAAGCGCGTCGAAAAGCCTTGTGTCTTGCAACGGATCCTCGACCCGGTCGAGCAGCCCGGTGCCCAGGCGAAGATGCGCGGCCATCCGGGCCGAGCCCGGGATCTGTGAATAGGCGGCCTCCTGCACCCGGTCGTGGCCGAAAACGTACCGCTCGTCCCCCGCGCCGCTGTCGGTGGCCAGCCGGATCAAGCCGGCGGCGCGGGCCTCCTCCAGCCCCGCGCGCCGCGCTTCGGTGCTGCGGCTGTCCAAAAGCGCCAGATCGTCCAGCGCGAACTCAATCCCGAAACACGCGGCGATCCGCAGCGTTTCGCGCGTCGACACGCTCAACCGATCCACCCGCTCTGCCATCAGCCGCGCGATGTCGGCATCGACCACTCGGCCGCGGATATCCTCGATCCGCCACTGCCAAGAGCCATCGCTTGGGTCTACCCGGATCGCGCCCTCATCGTGCAAGGCCGTCAGGATCTGGCGAAGGTGGAACGGATTTCCTAAGCATTTCGCCCATACAGCCTCGGCCAGATCGCCCGCCTCGCCGGGGGCAAGGCTGAGGCTGTCCGATACCAGCGCCAGCGCATCGGCCTCGGTCAGGGGGGTGACCTCGATCTCCTCCAAACCATGGCCCCGCGCAGCCAGCGCACGCTGCATCCGGCGCAGCGGATGGGCGTCGTTCACCTCATCCGCGCGGAAGGCAAGGATGACCATCAGGTAAGGCAGGTCGACCGCCTCCACGATGTCCTGCAAAAGCGCCAGCGAGGCGCTATCGGCCCATTGCACATCGTCCAGAAACAAAACGGCGGGCTGCTCGGGCGTTGCGAGATGGGCGAAAAGCGCTTGCGCGGTCAGCCGCAGGCGCTGATCGCGCTCCGCCGCGTCGCTGAAGTCCGGCGGGGCCGGCAGATCGACAAGGTTTTGAAGGCCCGGCAAAAACTCCGCTAAGGCGCCGGCGCTGGCGCCCAGCCCCGCGGTCAGCGTCCGGCACCATTCCGCACGCTCATAGGATGGTTTCTTGCTGAGGGTGCGCACGAAGGCGCCCAGCGCCTCCTGCAGCGCGGCATAGGGCAATTGGCGAAGCTGATCGTGCTTGCCGGGCAACGCGAGAACGGCTTCGCCTTCCGTCGCCTGATCGAGAAAACCGGCGACGAGCGCGGATTTTCCCGCCCCCGATAGCCCCGACAAAAGGACGAACGCGCCATGCCCCTCGCGTGTGCGGTCTAGGGCCGTGTTCAACCGCTCTAGCTGCGCGTTCCGCCCGTAAAGCCGCCCGTCGCCGGCGAGACGCGAAACGCCGTCCCGCTCCCCCAATTGGAAGGGCGTGGGTGTCGCGCCAGAGGCCAGCTCTGGCCGGCAGCGTTTTAAATCCCAAAGCAGGCCAAACGTGGTCTGATAGCGTTCATCGGGGTCCTTGGCCAACAACCGGGCGGCGATTGCAGCGATCTGCGCAGGCGCGCGGGTCAGGGGCGGCGGCTCTACCGCCAGGTGCTGGTGGACAAGCTCTAACCGGCTGTCGGCCACAAAGGGCGGTGCGCCGGCGAACAGAAGATGCAGCAACGCCCCCAACGCATAGAGATCGGCGCGGTGATCGACGGCGCGGTCGGTCCGCCCGGTTTGTTCGGGCGCAAGGCACGCAAGCTCTGCCGTTTCGCGCAGTTCAAGGCGCTGCGCCGCCTCTTCGGCCGGAACCAACGCGTCGGGCGGGAGGGCCAGGTGCACGCCCTCTCGGCCGCGAAAGACAGCCCCGGGCCCGATCCGGCCATGGACGATGCCCTGGGCGTGCAGCGCCTGCAGCCCCAGCGCGATGCCGATGGCAAGATCGAGCGCCTCCAGCGGTTCGGCGCCGCGGAAAGCCAGCACACGCTCAAGCGGGTCGCCCGGGACATCCTGCATCACCAGGTGGTGGAGCGCGCCGTCACGCTCGAGCCCGGTCAGCGGGATGACACCCGGGGGGCGCGCTGCGATCAGGGCTGACAGCTTCTCGGCGTCCGGATCGCGCCCCTCGGCGATCGGGGCAAGCGACCAGACAAGGATCGCTTGTCCGGCCGGCCGCGCGACGCGGCGGGGGCCGGCGGTGATCGGCCGGGGGGTTTGGCGGTCAGACATGAGCGGGCCGTGATGGCAAAAAGGCGGGGATCTTCAAGACGCTAACATACACCTTAACCTCGATCCGGCCAACTGCATCCAGTCCGATCTTCACATGATTGAGACGACGCTGCACCGAAACCCCAGGCGCGCCCCCAGGAAGGCGCATCGGCGTGGCGATTGCGGCAACCGCATCGGCAACCGCTGGCGGGCAAAGCCCCGCCAGCGCAGCGCGAACGGCATCGGGGCCAAGGTCAAGCGTCGGCAGTTCAAGGCCAAGGCGCGGCTGCAGCCCACGGCCCGCGTCGAGATGGAGGCGCAGCGCGTGCCCTGCAAACCCATCCGCCGCCAAAAGCGCGTGGACCGTGGCGGCGGGCCCCCGCCACCCCAGCCCGGAAAGCGTCGCCGCAAGCCCCGCAAGCGCCACCCCATAGATCACCAACCACAACAGCGCCGCCTGTCGAGAGACCAAGGCCCCGATCTGGCTTAGCGTCAGCGTGTCGGGCAGGGCGCCAAGCACAGCCTTGGCCGTTTCGCCGGCGCCGGGCGCAACCGGGAGCCGGCGCGCGATCTCATCCACATGCGCCACCAGCGCCGCGCCGCGCAGGCGGGGGCGGGGCAGGGCGACAAACACGCTGGGCAAGGCGGGGGCGCCGGGGGCAAGATCGCGCTCAAGCCAAACCACGGGAACCGTCTTGGGCCTTTCTGCGGCATGGATCAGAAGCGGGGCCAAAGGCGGGTAAAGCGTCGGCGCCGCCGCAGCCAGCGCGCGCGTGCCCGCCGGCGCCATCCAGGCCCGCGACAGATCGGCTGTGCCGCCGGGCCTGATCTCAAGAATGTCGGCCAGGGCCCCGGCGGGAAATGCGCCTGCGACGGCGCCAAGCCGGGTGGCCGCCGCGTCGGGGATCAGATGGGGCCGAAGCGTCTCAACCGCTGCGGCCAGCGCCTGCCGGTCCGCGGCGGCGTCCGCTACCAAATGTAGCCGCAGACCAGCTTGCCGATGTAATCCGTCAGGGGATCGCCCTTCAACGCGCAGATCGTATCGGCAAGGTCTTGGGGCATATCGAGTTTTTCGACCATGAAGCTGTTAATCGAGTCTGGGTCGGTGTTGTAGAGGTTCATGAACTCGGTCCGCAGCGCTTCGTCCTCATAAAGGACCGAGACGACGCGCGCGGCCTCTTTCTCGGCCTCGGC
>CALCPC010000750.1 GCA_937900975.1 uncultured Paracoccaceae bacterium | reverse complement strand
GGTGGCGCCGCCTCAAGCTGAGAGCGGACTCGCGCCGAAAGCCGGATGTCGCCGGCGCCAATTTGGCTGAGAACCGCCATGGCCTTGTCCAGGCCATCGCCGCGCAGCCAGCCGAACCCGGCGCCGGGTGCGCCAAGCAGAAAGTTCTCGCGCACTGTCAGGTCGGGGACCAACGACAATTCTTGAAACATGCAGACCAAACCGTGTCGCAGCGCCGCTTTCGGTGTGGCCAGGCGAACCGCTTGGCCATCGATCGAAAGCGTGCCGGCGGTCGGCTGTAGAACGCCCGCGATCAGCTTCATCAAGGTCGATTTGCCTGCGCCGTTCTCGCCCAAGACGGCGTGAACCTCACCCGGATGACAGGCGAAATCGACGCTTTCCAGCGCTGTGGTCGGCCCGAATTGCATGGAGATGCCGTGCATTTCAAGCAGGGGGATGCGGGCGCCGCGCTCCTCTTCTTCCGGCCCGGACAGGGTCGTCCGGCCCCTGCTTTCGCTAGCTGTTATCCGGCGATTGGCCCAGCAGCTCCTCTGGCGTAAAGGGTTCGAAACACTCCGCAAAACCCGTGCCTGTGTTAAAGGATTTCGGCAGGTCCGGGAAATAGTTGACCCCCGCTTCCAGATCCGCGGACGCCACTTGCGGGATCGGCAGATAGATCGTCTGCGGCAGCGCGTTGCCTTCGAGCAAGGCGACAGCGGCGTCAAGCGCAATCGCCGACATCGCCGGCGCTTGGCTGGCCGAGATGCCGGGGATGCCAAGCTCACTCATCAGCATCCGAACGCCGTTTTCCCCATCGACGCCCATCGGCACAATCGGGTGCCCTGCCGCCTGCATTGCGTTGATCGAGCCCGCGGCGCCGTGCTGGGACAAAACCGCATCGAATTGGCCATGCGTGGCAAGCGCGTCGGCCACGACCTTTTGGCTGGTGCCGGTGTCCCAATTGCCGACGACTTCGACGATTTCCAGGCCTTCGACATCCTCCAGCACGCTCATCATGCCAAGGCGGCGGTCGCGGTCGGTGGCGTTGCCGGGCAGGCCGTTGACCATCAGGATTTTATCGGCCTCACCGCCAAGGATATCCATCACGGTCTGCGCTTTCAGCGCGCCAAGACCCAGCTGGCTTTCGTTCACTTGGACGACCTTGTCGGTGTCGAGCACGTTGTCGAAGGGCACCAGGATTGTCCCGGCACGGGCCGCGCGGCGGATCACGGGCTCAAACGCTGTCGGGTTGACTGCAATGAAGGTGAGCGCGTCTTAGCCGGCTGCGATATAATTATCGATGGCCGCGAGTTGGGCCGCGCTGTCATTGCCCACCGACACCACGGTGAATTCGGCGATTTTGCCGGCATTCTCGGGCCGTGCGGCCCAGGCTTTGGCCGATTGGATCGCTTGGATCCGCCAATCGTTGCCCGCAAATCCGTTCACAAAGGCCAGCTGATAGGGCCCGTCCTTGGCGTCGTACTGGATCGTCACGGTGTCGGGCGCCGGGGCAAAACACTCGGGCCGATAAGTGTCGGCATGCGCCATCCCCGCAACCAGCGCCGCAAACGCCGAGGTCAAAGCCAGATGTCTCATAAATCCTCCCTGGCGGCTGGACCGCCCGATGTTTCGTTCCACGATCCTGCGCTCCGCATGTTTGCGTAAACACATTGCGTCTCTCCCTAGTGTTTACGTAAACATCCGTCAAGAACCGAGCCACAAGGGGCCGTTTTGGTCAGACGCCGCAGCACAGACCGCGCAAACCCGCAGCCCACGATGCACGACGTGGCGCGCGTGGCGGGTGTCAGCCAGATGACGGTCTCCCGCGTGATGCGCGGCACCGGCTATATCTCAAAAGACGTGCGCGACGGGGTGGTGCGGGCCGCGCGCGAAATCGGGTATGTCCACAACCGTTTAGCCGGCGGGAACGCGACTTATGACAATCCGATTGTCGGCGTGGTCGTGCCGACCATGCAAAACCGGGTCTTCACGGAGGTTTTGTCCGGCATCAACGCGACCCTTGGCGAAAGCGGTCTGCGGCCGGTTTTCGGGGTGTCGGAATACGCGCTGGATCATGAGGAGGATCTGGTTTTCGACCTTTTGTCCTGGCGTCCGCGTGGGCTGATCCTGCCGGGGTTAGAGCATACGGCCTCGCTGCGCAAAATCATCGCTCAGACGGGCGTGCGGGTGGCTGAGATCATGGACATCGACGGCGATCCGATCGCGGCGTCTTTTGGCTTTTCGCAGGCGCGCGCCGGGGCCGAGATGGCGCATCACTTGCTTGCGCAGGGCTATCGGCGGATTGGCTATATCGGCAGTCTCGGCGGCTTGGACCTTCGGGCGCAAAAACGGTTCGAGGCGTTTCAGCGCACGGTGCGGGCGGCCGGCGCCGCGCTGGTCGATGTCACGCGCGCGGAAAGCGCGTCCTCGATGGTGGCCGGGCGGCGGATGACGGCGGCGGTTTTGGGGCGGCGCGACCCGCCCGAGGCGATATACTTTGCAAACGACGATCTGGCCGCCGGGGCTTTGATGCACTGTTTGGCCGAGGGCGTCGACGTTCCCCAAGACGTGGCGCTGGCCGGCTTTAACGGCCTCGACTTTTTGTCTGCGCTGCCCAAACGCGTGACCACGACGCTGACCCCCCGGTTCGACATCGGGGCCGCCGCCGCGCGCTGGATCCTAAACCCCGAGGCCGGCGACACAGCCCGCGTGCACGACCTTGGGTCCGTTCTGCGTCCGGGCGATACGACTTAACGCGTTTTGTGACAAACATAGACCCAATAATGCTGTTTGAAATCATATATTTCAGCGTCTTGCTTAATGCCTGATATCTTGACCAAACGCTTTAGGCCCGTCGTGGTGCGCGCCGTCCTTGCAGAGGCGCCGGCGCATGGGCGCTGAGCGACCGGGGGCGGGCGGTGAGATCGCCACCACCAATGCCCGCTTGGAACTGGGTCACGGCTTTGACGCTTGGCCATGCAGTGCGCCGCCCAAAAGCGGGTAACCGGCGCTAAAAATACTGTTTTTACAAGGCGTTCTGGCCGGCTCTTACGGTTGTCGCCTTGGGGCCCAGCTTCAGGCGCCGGTTGGCTGCGGCCCCGCCGCTGCGGGGCCCAAACTGGCGAAATAATCGTCCCAACTTTGATGCGGACGTCCCGCCGCTTTTTCGAAATCGCTGGGCCGGTCGAACACGCCGGTGCGGATACCTTCGTAAATGCCGGCAATAATCGTGCCCATCATGGCACCCAACGCCGCTTTCCGATCCTCCCGATACGCCTCGACCGACATCGCCCGGTAGGTCAGATGGGTGCCAAAGGCGCGGTTGAGATGCTGTGCCAACGCCGCCTGGCTCATCAACGGCCCGTGCAGATGATAGGTCTGACCGATGTGCTTTTCCTCCAGCAAAAGGTTCGCATACGCGGCGGCAAGCTCAGACCGGGTGGTGTAGCCGCAAAGCCCGTCGCCGGCGGAGTTTGCGATTTCGCCATCCTTCGCATAGGTCTCGATATAGTCGATGTCGGGCTCGATATAGATGCCGTTGCGCCCCACGGTTGTTGCAAACCCGGCCGCGACGAGATCGGCTTCGGTTTGACGATTGCTTTGGATCACCGGCGAAAACGCCGTCCCGGTCTCAGCGCCCTGGACGCTGGTATAGACAACCCGGCGCACGCCCGCGTCCTTGGCCGCTTGAATGGCTGTTCTGTGCTGCTCGGTCCGGATGTCGGGAGCGGTGTTCAGCGACACCAGCAAAAGCGTGTCGACCCCGGCCAGCGACGCGGTCATTTGGGCATGGTTTGTATAGTCGCCGGGCCGCATATCCAGGCCGTCGATGCGCGCCGTTTCTGGTTTTCGGGCCAGCCCGACAAGGGTCTGGCCCGGGCGCCGGGCCAAAAGCGTTGTCGCAATCGCCTTGCCCAGTTGCCCCGATACCGCTGTCACGGCAAGTGTCATAGCTTGTCCTTTCCACGCACCGGTGCGATCGGGCCGCCCCGCGTTTTGGGTTGGTTCAGCGCAGCGGAACCGCCGGGCCAAGCGTGATGCCCAACGAGACCTGATCGATTTCAAGGCTTTCGCTGCCAAGGCCGTGATCCAGCGCCTCGCGAAAGTTGTTGCCCGCCACATCTTCCAACCGAGCATCGACCAAAAGCGTCACATCGGTGCCGGCCCAGGGTTGGTCGGGCAGGAACTGCCAGGATGTTTGATCCGCGCCCAATCGCCCTTCGCCCGCGATGGGCCGCAAGGCGGCGTCGACCACACGGAGCGCGCGCACAGTTTGCACGCGATCAAAGGGGCGGTCGAACGCCACGCTGAGCGGGGCGGTGCTGCCGCTTGCGGGGGCGTCGATGATCCAATCCCGTGCGTCGGGGCGGGTGCGCAGGGGCGGGCCGACCCGAAACGCCCTGTCGAAGGGCTGCGCAATTTCCCCGCCGACCGCACCCGGCCAGCCGGCGGCGACGCGGATCTTATAATGGCGCCCCGCCTCCAACGCCGGGCCAAGCGCGCGGTTGGTGGCAACCCCGCGTTTGATGCGCCCGGGGTCCATCAGCACCGTCAGGCGGGTCCGGTCCGGGTTCCAAAGCTCCTGCTTGAAGGTCATGAACGCGGCCTGGTCCGCGTTTCCCTGGGCATCCAGCAGTGTGATGAAGCGCTCTGCCATATGGGGCTGCATGGGGCCCGCAAACTCCACATAAAAGCGCAGCGTGTTTTCGGGGATCACGGGCCCATTGGGGGAAATCGACACCACCGCCGGCGCGGCCTGCGCGACGGTGGCCGGCAACAGAAACTCTGTCTTCTCAAGATCGCCGTTGTCGGCGCGTGTGACAACGGTGTAAGGCGCGCCCGCCAACAGCGGAAAGGCCGGCTGAAAGGACAAGCGCTCCGCCGCCAGGCTGTAACGCCCGGCCATTGGGGTGCGGCCCGCGCAGCAGCCCGATGGCGCCCCGACAAACACCTGAAGATGCGCTTCGGGCGGTGTGGGGGTGAGGAGGGCCAAAGGGACCCCCCCCCCCGCCAACCGGGGGTGGGGGAAGGGGAGGGCACCGCAGTTT
>CALCPC010000749.1 GCA_937900975.1 uncultured Paracoccaceae bacterium | reverse complement strand
GCTGCGGGCGCGGGCGCGCGATCTGGCCGGCCGCGTCGGCCTGGCGCATCGGCTCACCGCAAAGCCCCAGCGGATGAGCCAGGGAGAGCAGCAGCGCACCGCCATCTGCCGCGCGCTTTTGATGGCGCCCGATCTTGTGCTGGCCGATGAGGCCACTGGCAATCTCGACCCCGCGAACAAAGCCTTGATCCTGGATCTGTTGTTTGAGGAAACCCGGCGCGCCAACGCCACACTGATCGCGGTGACCCATGACCACGATCTGCTTGGCCGGTTCGACCGGGTTGTGGATTTCGCAGCCTTCGGGTCCGTCCAGTGACCGACACGCTGTTCCTTGCGCTGGCCTATATCCGGCACACGGCCGTCCGCTCGGCCGTGCTGGTCGTGGCCCTTGCGCTGATCCTGTTCGTGCCGCTGGCCACGCGGCTGGTCCTGAGCGCCGCCGAGACGCAGCTGACCGCGCGGGCCGAGGCGACGCCCCTGATGATCGGCGCAAGGGGGTCGGCGCTGGATCTTCTGATGAACGGGCTTTACTTTACAGATGCCCGGCCCGAGCGGATCAGCATGGCCGCCGCCGACGCCGTGTGGGACAGCGGGCTTGCCATAGCGCTGCCATTGCATGTGCAGTATCGGGCGCGGGGCGCGCCGGTGGTGGGCACAACGCTTGACTACTTCGCGTTTCGCGGCCTTGAGGTTCGCGATGGGCGTGGCCTTGCACTGCTGGGCGAAGCGGTGGTGGGGGCGCGGGCCGCCGCCCGGCTTGGCCTTCGGCCCGGCGACACGGTGGTCACCGACCCCGAGACGCTGTTCGATCTTGCCGGCACTTATCCTTTGGAACTGTCGGTGGTCGGTGTCTTCGCGCCGACCGGCAGCGCCGATGACGATGCTGTGTTTGTCGACGTTCAGACCGCCTGGGTGATCGAGGGGATCGGCCATGGCCATGACGACATCGTCGCCGCGGATATGGTGGTGCGCGAGGATGCCGCGGGGCGTGTCGCCTCCGCCGCGCTCCGCCAATTCACGCGCATCACGCCAGAGACCATCGACAGCTTTCACTTTCACGGCGACCCGGCGGGCTTTCCCTTATCCAGCGTCATTGCCGTGCCGCCCGACGCGCGGTCGGCCGCTGTTCTGCGGGGCCGCTATCTGGGCGAGGGCCCAACCCTGGTGATCCTGCCCGGCACCGTGGTCGCGGATCTTTTGGCAACCGTGTTCCGCATCGGCCAGATCCTTGACGCCGTTTTTGCCATCGTCGGCGCAGCGGCGGCTATCGCCGTGGGTCTTGCGCTTTATCTTTCGTTCCGGCTAAGGGCCGAGGAGATGGCAACAGCCCATCGCCTGGGCTGCCAAAGATTGACCATCGCGCGCCTTCTGGGCGCGGACGCGTTCCTAATCGCAGTCGCGGCCACGGGATTGGCCGCGCTTGGGATCGGGCTATTTTCCAACGAGGCCGAGATCGTGGCGATCTGGCTTGTAACCGACGCAGGAGGTGGGGGATGAAACTTTCCGTTCTTATTGCAGCTCTTTTGGCCGCAACGCCCGCGGCAGCGCATTTCGGTATGATCATACCGGCCGAGACGATGGTGAACCAAGCCGATGGCCGGACACTTCCGGTTCGGCTTGGCTTTGCGCATCCGTTTGAGCCCGACGGTATGGAAATGGCAGCGCCCGAAAGCGTCACCGTCACCTTTGAAGGCGAGGCGACGGATCTGACCGAGACGCTGGCGACCATCGATTTCCATGGCGCCCAGGGATTTGAGACCGAGCTCGACCTTGCCCGACCCGGCACCTATATCCTGGCCTCGACACCGGTTCCTTACTGGGAACCCGACGAAGACGCTTTCATCCTGCATTACACCAAAACCTATGTCTCGGCCTATGACGATGACAGCGGCTGGGACGCCGTTCTGGGCCTGAAGACCGAGATCCGCCCCCTTGTCCGCCCCTTTGGCATCTGGGCCGGCAATCTTTTCAGCGGTCAGGTTCTGGTGGACGGCGCGCCGATCCCCTTCGCGGAGGTGGAGGTTGAGCACTACGCCGAAAGCCCCGTCACCGCCCCGTCCGAGTTGAAGATCACCCAATCCATCGTCGCCGAAGCCGATGGCGTCATTCATTACACGCCCCCCGCCGCGGGCTGGTGGGGGTTTGCGGCGCTGACACCGGCCAACTACCGGTTGGAACAGGATGGTGAGGCCAAAGATGTGGAGCTTGGCGCTGTCATCTGGGTCCGGTTTGAGGGCTGGGGCGCGGAATGATCCGCGCGCTTTGCGTTCTGCTTTGCCTTGCAACACCCGCCCTCGCGCATCGGCTGATCGTCTTCGCCTATGCCGAGGACGGCCAGATCGTGGGGGAGGCGAAGTTTGGCAACAACCGCCCCGCCACGGTCGGCGAGGTCCGGGTGGAAAGCGAGGCGGAGGAGGTTCTCAGCCGCGCGCCGCTGGGCGCCGCCGGCGTCACACGGCTTGAGGTTTTGCCGGAATTTTCGGCAGGCGTCGTTGTGCATGTCTCGACGGAGGGTGGGCATTCGGACTATTGGATCCTTACCCCCGCCGATTTAGGCGTGACCGACTGACCGGAGACTGACAATGCCCCGCCTCCTGCTCGTCCTTTTCCTGATTTGGCCCGCAAGCGTGCTGGCAGAGCCGTTGCGCGTTGTGGCGGTCAACAGCGTGCTCGCCAATTTCGCTGCAACGCTGGGGGGGGAGGCCGTGACCGTCGACATGCCCGTGCCCGAAGGACGCGACCCGATGCATTGGCGGCCCGCGATCGCCGAGATCGGGCAGATCCAAAGTGCCGACCTGATCCTTTTGAACGGCGCGGGATATGCCGGCTGGACGGCCAAAACCTCCCTTCCCCGCGCGCGCAGCGTGGTCACGACCAAAGGGTTTGAAGATCGCTTCATCACCACCGAAGAGACGGTCACCCACAGCCATGGGGCAGAGGGAGAGCATTCGCACACCGCGACCTCCGCCATCACCTGGCTCGACTTCGCCTTGGCGGCGGAACAGGCGCGGGCCATCGCCGCGGCGCTCGACCAGCGGCTGGAGACGCCGGTCGACACCAGCACCTTGGTCGATGGTCTGATGGCGCTCGACGCCCAAGCGCGGGAGATCGGTGCCGGGATGGACGTGCCGCTGATCGCCGCGCATCCCTACTATGCCTATTTCGGCCGCGCCTATGGGATCGAGGTGATCAATCTGGATTGGGATCCCGGCGTGCCGCCCACCGCTGCGCAGATCGCGCGGCTTGAAGATGTCTTGATGAAGCACCCCGGCGCTGTTTTTCTCTGGCATCGCGCACCGGTGGAGGAAGGGCGCATCGCGCTGGCCGCGCTTAACGTCCAGGCCATCGTTTTCGACATCGGCGCCAATGACGAGAAACCTTTTCTGGACCGTATGACCGGGAACCTCGACGCGCTGGCCGCCGCGCTGGGCAGCGGGTAGCGCGACCGTGCAGTTCGTTAAGCTTGGCGATGTGACGTTTCATGTCGAGGATCGGGGCAGCGGCCCACCCCTTGTCTTCGCCAATTCGATCGGCACGGATTTTAGGCTTTGGGACAAAATCGTCGGCGCCTTCCCCGCCCGGCGCATCATCCGCTATGACATGCGCGGGCATGGGCTGTCGGACTGCCCGCCCGGCCCCTATACGATGGACACGCTGGTTGCCGACATTGCCGGGATCTTGGATGCTTTGGGCGTCACCGCTTCCGTTTTCGTCGGGCTTTCGGTCGGGGGTATCGTCGCGCAGGGCCTTGCCGCGCAACGCCCCGATCTTGTCCGGGCCGCAATTCTTTCAAACACCGCCGCGCGGCTTGGCACGCATCAAATGTGGCAGGCGCGGATCGATGCGCTTGCAACCAACGGGCTCGCCGCGGTTGCCGACGGTATCCTAGAGCGGTGGTTTTCGCCCGGCTTTCGGGCGACCGGGGAATTCGCCGTCTGGCGAACCATGCTGTTGCGCACGCCCGACATCGGCTATGCCGGGGTGGCGGCGGCGCTGAAGGACGCCGATCTGACATCCAGCGCGCCGGACCTTCGGCTGCCGGTGCTTGGTATAGCGGGGTCCGAAGATGCGGCAGCGCCGCCCGACCTTGTAAAAGCGACAGTCGACCTGATCCCCGGCGCCCGCTATGCGCTGATCGAGGGCGCCGGCCACCTCCCCTGCGTCGATGCGCCCGAGGAGTATATCAAGATCGTGCAGGGCTTCCTGGCGCAACTTTGACCCGCACCCCCTAAAAAGCGCGCTCAGCGCTGCGCGCTGACTGGACCCGGGCGGCGGAACTGCACCCCTGTCGAGCGCCGCGCGCCCAGCCCGCTGACGGCGGGCACCGCCACGGCGCCCCTCGCGCATTTTCCGCTCAAACAGGTCAGCCTTCATCAGAAAACGCGTTCAAGATCCTCAGGATGCTGACCTTGAGGCGGCGATGTCTGATCCAATGTGAACGGACATTGCTCTAACCGCCGCGAAGACACGGGGGCCAAGCGCCGGCCTGGCAGGCATTTCCGCCGCCGCCCTACCGGGACACGCCGCGGAAAGGCGCCGCAGAAGGGCGCCGCAGACGGAAGTCTTAGCACACGACCCTCAAGCGTTTCGTGAAAAACCTGGGCCCGATCCCGCGGACGGAAACCACAGATTTCAACGCGTTCTGTGATGCTGGATGTCTCAGATTTTTCGCGAAACACTAGGCTGCGGCGTCCCCGAGCCGCGTCAAGCGGCCGAGAAGCCGGGCCGCTGTTGTCAGCGCCGTGCCCGACGCCTCCGCCATCGCCGGCAGGATCATCCACTCCAGCGTCCAGGCAGCGCCGGACCGCTCTTGCTCGTGCACCAAAGCTTGGTGGAGCCCGCCGATCTGCACCGCGTTGAACCGCGCAAGCGTCACCAAAACCTCCGCATCCACCGGGTTCTGCTTGTGCGGCATCGCCGAGGAGCGCCCGCCCCCCGCCAGCGCCGCCTCACCCGCCGCGGCCATCAAGGCAACGTCCTGGCCAAGCTTGCCCCGCGCGCCGCTGACCTCGCTCCACCAGGCGCCGG
>CALCPC010000748.1 GCA_937900975.1 uncultured Paracoccaceae bacterium | reverse complement strand
GCGCCAGGGGCCAAGCCCTCCCCCTACTCCATAGCAACCGTTTCGCGCAGCTCTGGGGAGAGGGTGGCAAGCGTTTCGCGCAACCAGGCGACCTCACCCTCACGCTCGGCCGCGTCGCGGCGGCGCAGCCCCTCTGCATCCCCCCAGCCCATCGCAGCGCGGCCGCGCGCGGCCTCCCGCCGCAGCCGGTCGCGGGCCGCGTTGACCACCAAACGATGGAGCCAGGTCGTGAACGCCGCCTCGCCACGAAAGCTGCGGATCCGGCGGCCAAGCGTTGCGCAAACATCCTGCGCCAGATCCTCGGCCTCGGCCCGGTTGCCAAGGATACGCCACGCGACACGGAAAATCCGGTCGTAATGCCGGGTTACAAGGGCCGCGAACGCCGCGCGGTCCCCCGCAACCGCATCCGCCACCAAGCGCGCATCTTCCGTGTCCATCAACATCCCTTATAGGACGCAGCGCAGCCCGCCCTGCTTGGCCGGTCAAATCTTTTTTTCGCCGAGCCGCGCGCCCATGGGGCGCATCGGACGGGCCGATGGACGCAGAGTGTTGGAATTTGTGTTCGGCGCGGGGCTTGGCCAGATCCGTGCTCGATGCGAGATTTGCGGGGGAGGTGCGCGATGCGTCTGATTGTGTTGGTTCTGCCCTTGGCCTTGATTTTGGCCGCCTGTGCTACGCTGAGTGAGGATCAGTGCCGCGGCGGCAACTGGGCCGGGATCGGCGCGCTTGACGGTGAGGCCGGGCGGGCGCCGGACTGGATCGCGCGCCACGCCGAAGCTTGTGCGGATTTCGGCATCCAGCCGGATCGGGAGGCTTGGGCCGCCGGCCGGGCCGAGGGTTTGGTGCTGTATTGCCAGCCTGCGCGCGCCTATCGGATCGGCCGCAGCGGCGCGCGGATTTCGTCGGTTTGTCCCGCCGCCGCACGGGCGAAAATGCAAACGCCGTGGGAGCATGGTCGCCAATACTATCGCCTGGAGCAGGATATCGATCAGATCGACCGAGAGATCGACGAGGCGTTTCGCAAGGCCACAGTGACCGAAGATGCCGCGCTCCGCGACGCGCTGCTGCGCGACATCAGCTTTTTGCGGTTTCGACAGGGCACTTTGGAACACCGGCAAGCACGGTACAGCAGCTGGCCCTAAGCTGCGTTTCGTGACTGTGATAAGGGCGGTTCAAGCTTTGGGTGTGAGCCGGGCCCACTGTCCTTGGGTCAGATGAAAAGGGGTCTCGGCCGTGGTGACAGGCCTGGAAAATTGCCTCTTTTTTGAGTTTATCTCGCGCCAAGAATGGCTACGATTGCGCGTGGAAAGGCGCCGAAGAACACGCCACCGAAGGGAGAGGGGGGCCGAATGGCCTTAGATGCCAGCATAGACGCCGCGGACACGTTCCCAAAGCTGCTGAAGCGCAACGTCGCCGTGCGCGGGGATCGTCCGGCCTATCGCGTGAAGGAATACGGGATCTGGCAAAGCTGGACCTGGGCCGAGATCGCGGCCGAGATCGAGGCACAGGCCAAAGGGCTGATCGCGCTCGGCCTTGTCGAGGGCGATCACGTGGCGATCATCGGACGCAACCGGCCAGAGCTTTACGGCGCCATGGTTGCGGTGCAAATGGCCGGCGGCATCCCCGTGCCGCTCTATCACGACAGTGTCGGGGAGGAGATGGCCTATGTCCTTGATCACGCCGGCGCCCGTTTTGTCGTGGCCGAGGATCAAGAGCAGGTGGACAAGGTGCTTGAAGTCTCGGACGCGCTGCCGGGGTTAGAGCGGATCCTGTATCTCGATCCGCGCGGCCTGCGCCGGTATGACCACGCGCGGTTGAGCCGTCTTGAGGCGGTTGCGGAGCAAGGGCGCACAGAGGGCGACGCGGGGGAGCTTGCCCGGCGCATCGCGGGCCAGGACGCGGACACGACATGTGTGATGCTCTACACCTCTGGCACCACGGGACGGCCGAAAGGCGTGGTGCTGTCCAACCGCAACATTATCGAAACGTCGCGCGCGTCGGCCCTGTTCGACACGTTGGTCGAGACCGACAGCGTGCTGGCCTATTTGCCGATGGCCTGGGTCGGCGATTTCATCTTCTCGATGGGGCAGGCCTATTGGTCGGGGTTTTGTGTTGCGTGTCCGGAAAGCGAAGAGACCATGCAGCACGATTTGCGCGAAATCGGCCCCACCTATTTTTTCGCGCCGCCCCGCTTTTTTGAGGGTTTGTTGACCAATGTGATGATCCGCATGGAGGATGCCGGCCTGCTGAAGCGCCGGTTGTTCCATCATTTCATGGCTTTCGCCAAGACCTGGGGGCCGCGGATCTTGGACGGAGAGGCTGTGCCGCTGCCGCAAAAGCTGTGGTACCAGCTGGGTGCGCTGGCCATTTACGGTCCGCTTAAAAACACGCTTGGGCTGACGCGGGTGCGGGTTGGGTCTACCGCGGCCTGAGATCTTTGAATTCTACCGCGCGCTTGGGATCAATCTAAAACAGCTTTACGGGCAGACCGAGGCGAGCGTGTTCATCACCCAACAGCCCGATGGGGAGGTGCGCGCCGACACGGTGGGTGTGCCAAGCCCCGGCGTTGAGATCCGGCTGGGCGACACGGGCGAGGTTTTCTACTGCTCTCCCGGTGTGTTTCAGAGCTATTACATGAACCCCGAAAGCACAGCCTCGACCTAGGATGCTGAGGGCTGGGTGGCCACGGGCGATGCCGGTTTCATCGAAGAGAAAACCGGCCATTTGCGGATCATCGACCGGGCCAAGGATGTGGGCAAAATGGCCGATGGGCGGATGTTTGCGCCGAAATACGTGGAAAACAAGCTGAAGTTCTATCCCAACATCTTAGAGGCCGTCGTCATCGGCAATGGGCTTGAGATGTGCACCGCGCTTATCAACATCGATCTGACGGCCGTTGGCAATTGGGCGGAGCGCAACAACATCGCCTATGGCAGCTACCAGGAGTTGGCCGGTTTGCCGCAGGTCTATGCGATGATCGCGGGTCATGTGGCAGAGGTGAACACCAGCGTCGCCGCGGACGAGATGCTGTCGGGGTGCCAAATCCACCGGTTCCTGGTGCTTCATAAGGAACTGGACGCCGATGACGGGGAGCTGACCCGGACCCGGAAGGTGCGCCGCCGCACCATCGAAGAGAAATACGGAGATTTGATCGCCGCGCTTTACGACGGGTCGGCGCGCGTCTCGACAGAGACCGAAGTCACATACGAAGACGGGCGCAAAGGCTCGATCAAGGCGACGCTGACCATTTCTGACGCCGAAGTGGCGACCGACCGTCCCCGGATGGCGGCGCAATGAAGGCCCGCGACGGCGGGGCGGTGCGATGAAGGCGGGCGACGGCGGGGCCGTACGATGAGCGCAGGATCGAAAGCGGTGCGTCGGTGAGCGCGCTGTTGCAAAGCCCGTTGGTTCAGCGTTGCGCGCTTGGGCTTTTGACCTTTGGCTGCGCGGTCTGGTTGGTCGTGGGCGAGTACAATCCGCTGGCGCTGGCGGTATTGGTGACGCTTTACTTTTCGGGCTATGTCGCGTTCCGCTGGATCTGGTGGATGGACGACAACCGGATGACGCCGAAACGGTTGCAGGTGGGCATTGTGTGGGCGCTGATGGGCTACAACCACGACAATCGGGAGTTCGACCCCGGTCCAGCACGGGTCTATTTCATTTTGTTGGGGTTGCAGTTCGCGGGGCTGGTTTTGCGCCCTGTGGTCCAATGGGTGGTGGGGTGATGGGGTTCGGCGCTCGCGCAAGGCGCATCGCCCCGCCCCCCATCCCCGATAAGGGGCCCGATAAGCGGTGCGAAAAAGGAGCCTTTCATGGGGTCGATGGAGGGTCCGATGTCTGAGACGGTGACGGCGGATGGGCGGACCATCGGCGGGGTGCTGATGGAGATGCGGGGTATCACCCTGCGGTTCGGGGGTGTGACGGCGATCAAGGATATCTCTTTTGATATTCGCGAGGGCGAGATCCGCGCCATCATCGGGCCCAACGGGGCTGGCAAATCGTCGATGCTGAACGTGATCAACGGCTTTTATCACCCGCAGGACGGCGAGATTTGGGTCCGCGGCAAAAAACGCCGGGCGCTGCGCCCGCATCAGATCGCGCATCAGGGCATCGCGCGGACCTTTCAAAACATCGCGCTTTTCAAGGGCATGACGACGCTGGACAACATCATGACCGGGCGCTTCACCAAGATGCGGGCGCCCTGGTGGCAGCAGGCCGTTTGGGCCGGACCGGCGGAGCGGGAAGAGACCGCCAACCGCGAGATCGTCGAGCGGATCATCGATTTTCTGGAGATCCAGCCGATCCGGAAAACGCCGGTCGGACGCCTGCCTTACGGGATGCAGAAGCGCGTCGAACTTGGTCGGGCGCTGGCCGCCGAGCCGAAGCTTCTGCTTCTCGATGAGCCGATGGCGGGCATGAATGTCGAGGAGAAGGAGGACATGAGCCGCTTCATCCTCGACGTCAACGACGAGTTTGGGACGACGATTGCGCTGATCGAGCACGATATGGGCGTGGTCATGGACCTGTCAGACCGGGTTGTGGTGTTGGATTACGGCCAGAAGATCGGCGACGGCACGCCGGCGGATGTGCGCAACGACCAGGCTGTGATCGACGCCTATTTGGGGGTGCCGCATGACTGACGGCTGTTCGGGGCGTCGCAAGTCGGAACAGGAAGGGCCGGGCGATGAGTGCTGATTTTCTCAATCTGATCGAGGTCATTTTAAACGGTCTGATGGCCGGGGTGATGTATGCGCTGGTCGCGCTTGGCTTTGTTCTGATCTTTAAAGCGTCGGGCATTTTCAATTATGCGCAAGGGGTTATGGCGCTTTTCGCGGCGCTTACACTGGTCGGGCTGCAACAGGGGCAAGTGCCGTTCGCGCATTTGATCAAGGCCGTCACCGGGCTTGACGTGCATCATTGGTGGTCGATGCCGACGCTGCTGGCCTTGCTTGTCACGGTCGGGGTGATGATCCTGTTCGCTTTTTTGGTCGAGCGTTTGATCCTGAAACATCTGGTCAACCAGGAGCCGATCATCCTGTTCATGGCGACCATCGGGCTTGCCTATTTCATGGAGGGATTTGGCGATCTGATGTGGGGGTCGGAGATCAAGAAGCTGGACATCGGCATCCCCTCGGGCGGTTCTTTTTGGCTGGAGGAGGCGACGATTGGCTGGGCGGCCGAGGGTGAGCGCTATTTCGGGATGTATATCGACCTGCTGGACGTTTGGGCGACGGTGATCGCTGTGCTTTTGGTGGTCTCGCTGATGCTGTTTTCGCAATACACCAAAACCGGCCGGGCCTTGCGGGCGGTGGCTGACGACCATCAGGCAGCGCTGTCGGTTGGCATCAGCTTGCGCACGATATGGGTGATCGTCTGGTCGATTGCGGGTTTTGTCGCGCTGGTGGCGGGGATCATGTGGGGGTCCAAGCTGGGGGTGCAATTCTCGCTAAGCCTGATCGCGCTGAAGGCGCTGCCGGTCTTGATGCTGGGCGGATTTACCTCCATCCCCGGGGCGATTGTGGGTGGATTGATCATCGGCGTCGGTGAGAAGGTTTTCGAATTCGCCATCGGGCCGATGATCGGTGGCGCGACGGAGAATTGGTTTGCGTATGTCTTGGCTTTGCTTTTCCTGGTTTTCCGGCCGCAGGGGCTGTTCGGCGAAAAGATCATCGAGCGCGTGTGAGGGAGGAGGCCGCCGATGGTCTGGCTCGACCGATTTTTTAGGGATGACGAGACGCTCGCCCCCCGGATTCCGGTGATCTCGGCCTTGCTTGCGTATGTGTTGGGATGGGGCGCTGGGCTGCTTGGGTTTATCGGGATGGTTGCCGTGATGGCGCTGACCCTGATTTTGCTTGTCCCGGTTGCCTATTCGGCCTTGCGGGCGCTGTTGCCGCTGATGGATCCGCAGCATCAGGCGGCGGACCCGATTGCGGTTTGGGGCGGTGTCGTGCTGATCCTGGTTGTCGGCGTGCCCACGTTTGGGATCATGGCCCTGCCGGCGCTGGCCGCGGGTGCTATTTTGGTCGCGCGGCGCGCGCCCGAATTGTTGGAGCCTTTCGATATGCCCGATGGCAGCAAGGAGGACACGGATGCTTTACCGTGAAGCCGGGGAGTTCAAGACCGCCTATGCGGCGGATGCCGCGACCTTTCCGATTGCGTTCGACAGGTGGCGCTATTACGGCGTCTTGGCCATCGCGTTTCTTGTTATCCCCCTGACGATCAACGACTATTTCGCCTCGGCCGTGCTGGTGCCGTTCCTGATTTGGTCGATTGTCGCGATTGGGCTTAACATCCTGACCGGGTATTGCGGACAGGTGAGCCTGGGGACCGGCGGTTTTATGGCGGTGGGTGCCTATGCGGCCTACAAGATCATGACAGCGGCGCCGGATCTGAACATCCTGATCGTCGTGCTGCTTTCGGGCGGGGTGACGGCGGCGGTGGGGGTTCTGTTTGGATTGCCGTCCCTGCGCATCAAGGGCTTTTACCTCGCCGTCGCGACGCTGGCGGCACAGTTCTTTCTGGTCTGGCTTTTCAACCGGGTGCCGTGGTTCTACAACAACTCTGCCACGGGCCAGATCAGCGCGCCGGAACGGTCGATGTTCGGGTTCGAGATCACCGGCCCCATGGCCTCGGCCGAGGCGAAATATCTGTTCTGCCTGGTGATTGTCTTTGCCATGGCCTGGCTTGCGCGCAACCTGACGCGGGGGCGGCTGGGCCGGTCTTGGATGGCGATCCGTGACATGGACATCGCGGCCGAGATTATCGGGGTGGATCCCCTGCGGGCCAAACTGTCGGCGTTTGCTGTGTCGTCCTTTTTTGTCGGGGTCGGTGGCGCGCTCTTCTTCACGGTTTATCTTGGCGCTGTCGAAGTGGGCGAAGCGTTTGGGATCAACAAGTCTTTCCTGGCGCTGTTTATGATCATCATCGGCGGGCTCGGGTCGATCTTCGGTTCTTTTGCGGGAGCTGCCTTTATCGTGCTGCTGCCGGTCTTTCTAAAGAACGTGATGGTCGGCGCGCTGGGCTGGCCCACGGATATCGCCGCGCATTTTGAGTTTGTGATCCTGGGCGCGTTGATCATCTTCTTTTTGATTGTAGAGCCGCATGGCCTGGCGGCGCTATGGCGCACGGCAAAGGAAAAACTGCGGCTCTGGCCGTTCCCGCACTGACCGGCGGCGCTTATCTGGGCGCCGCGACGACAAAACGCTTCAAACCCCGCGCGTGGGCGTTAGGCTAGCGTGCGATGCGCCCCCGGGAGAGGGGCGGATAACCCAACTGGAGGATCGACCCATGAGACTGAACACCTTGGCCGCCGCAACGGTTGCGGGGCTGCTGGGCGCGACGCCCGTGCTCGCCGACCTTGTCTTCCCATCGTTGAGCTACCGCACCGGGCCTTATGCCGCCGGTGGCATCCCGTTCGCCGACGGTTATGCCGATTACTTCACGCTGCTGAACGAGCGGGATGGCGGCATCGGCGGTGTCGCAGCGCGGGTTTTGGAGTGTGAGACCGCTTACAACACCGAAAAAGGCGTTGAATGCTACGAAAGCACGAAGGGCGAGGGCGCGCTGGTCTACCAACCGCTGTCCACAGGCATCACCTATCAGCTGATCCCCAAAGCCTCGGCCGATGGGATCCCGCTTCACACCATGGGCTATGGCCGGACCTCCGCTGCCAATGGCTCGGTTTTTGAGTGGGTGTTCAACTATCCCGCCAACTACTGGAATGGCGCGAGCCATGCGATCAACCACATCCTTGACGAGAACGGCGGCGACGTGGCGGGCAAGCGCGTCGCACTGGTCTATCACAACTCCGCCTACGGCAAAGAGCCGATCCGGACGCTGGAAGAGCTGTCGGCCGCCAACATCCGCTTTCCGATGGAGAACTTTATCGGCGTGTGGTGGTCGGGTTCGGAAAACGACGTGCTGCCCGCGGGCGCTGGGGCAGACGGATACAAGTCGCTTAACATGCACAATGTCGGCGCAGATTTTCCGATTTACGACGATCTGAAGACACATGTTGTCGACAAGGGCCTTGCCGCCGGCGCGGGCGATCAGCTGGGCACCGTGCTTTACAACCGTGGGCTCTATGCCGCAATGCTCGCCGCCGAAGCGGCCCGCACGGCGCAGGGGATCCATGGCGTGGGCGAGATCACCGCTGCGATGATGCGCGACGGGATGGAAGCGCTTGAAATCACCGAGGCGCGGATGGGTGAGCTTGGCATGCCGAATTTCGGCCCCTCCTTCAGCGTAAGCTGCGACAACCATGGCGGCCCCGGCCTCGGCGCCGTGCAGCAATGGGACGCGTCGGCCGAAAGCTGGAGCTTGATCACGGATTTCTATGCCTCCGACATGGAGGTTATCCAACCCCTGATCACGGCCGACAGTGAGGCCTATGCCGCCGAAGCAGGGATCGAGCCGCGCGGCTGTTGACCCAAGGCCCGTGCCGGCAAAGCCGCCGGCACGGGCTTTTCAAGAAAAAGGGGGCCCCGATGCTGGACCAAACGCCGACAGAAGAAACTCTGTTAGAGGTCAACAACATCGAGGTGATCTACAACCACGTCATCCTGGTTCTAAAGGGCGTCAGCCTGACCGTTCCCAAGGGCGGCATCACGGCCCTTCTTGGCGGCAACGGCGCGGGCTAGACCACAACGCTGAAAGCCATCTCAAACCTCCTGAAATCTGAGCGGGGGGAGATTACCAAAGGCACGATCCTTTATCGGGGGGAGCGGATTGGAGAGCTTAACCCCTCGGATCTGGTCAAACGCGGTGTGATCCAAGTGATGGAAGGGCGCCATTGCTTTGAGCATCTGACCATCGAGGAAAACCTTCTGACCGGCGCATACACCCGCCGAGACGGCCGCGCGGCGGTCGAGGCGGATCTGGAGATGGTGTACACCTATTTCCCCCGCCTGCGGGAACGTCGAAAAAGCCAGGCGGGCTACACCTCGGGCGGAGAGCAGCAGATGTGCGCCATAGGCCGCGCGCTGATGAGCCGGCCCGAAACCGTATTGCTGGATGAGCCGTCGATGGGCCTGGCGCCGCAGCTTGTCGAAGAAATCTTTGAGATCGTCAAAAGTCTGAACCAGAAAGAGGGCGTCAGCTTTCTTCTGGCCGAGCAGAACACGAACGTTGCGCTGCGCTATGCGCAATACGGGTTCATTCTGGAATCCGGGCGCATCGTGATGGATGGCCCTGCCGCGGAACTGCGGGAAAACCCGGATGTGAAGGAATTCTACCTTGGCATGTCGGAAGAGGGGCGCAAAAGCTTTCGCGATGTCCGAAGCTATCGGCGGCGCAAGCGCTGGCTCAGTTGATGGCGTGAAAGACAGGGATCGTTGGGGTTTCAGGACTGTCCGCCGCCGCCCGCCGGGGATCAACACCGATGGGGTATGAGTGGCGGCGGCGATTAAAGTCGATGGTGTTTCGATGCTTTAGCTCGCCGGCCAAACGCACTAAGGACACGGCATGAGTACGAATTTCGACCTCTTGGAACTGCGATCCGAAGACGCCCGCACCGAGGAGCAGTTTGCCGAGCTTAGAAAAACGTTGCGCTTTGCGGTGGGCCACGCGCCGGGTCTCGCCCAGCAACTCGACGGGATCGATATCGAGGCGGTGAAGGGTCGGGCCGATTTGGCGGCCCTGCCGGTTCTGCGGAAAGCGGATCTTGCGGCCGCGCAAACCCCCGACGATCCGTTGGCGGGGTTTGCCACGCGGCGCCCCTACCATTTTCGCCATCTTTTTATGTCGCCGGGCCCCATATTCGAACCCGGAAGCGACAGCCGCGATTTCTATCGCCTGGCGCGGTATGTCCACGCCAGCGGCGTTGGGATGGGGGACATCGTACTCATCTGTTTTTCCTATCATCTGACGCCTGCGGGCATGATGTTCGAAAACGCGGTTGCATCGGTCAGCGCCACGGTGGTGCCGGCGGGGGTTGGGCAAACCGAGCTTCAGGTCACGGCAGCCCGGCAACTGGGCGTTACCGCCTATGCCGGAACGCCGGACTATCTGAAGGTGATCCTCGACAAGGCCGATGAGACGGGCACGCCGCTGAAGATCGCGCGCGCGCTTGTTTCGGGCGGCGCGCTGTTCCCCAGTTTGCGCACGGCCTATGCTGAGCGGGGCGTCATCACGCGGCAATGCTATGCGACAGCCGATCTCGGCAACATCGCGTATGAAAGCGAGGCGCTTGAGGGTTTGATCGTGGATGAGGGCGCAATCCTAGAGATCGTGCGCCCCGGCACCGGGGATCCGGTTCCCGCGGGTGAGGTGGGGGAGGTCGTGGTGACAACGCTGAACCCCGACTATCCGCTGTTGCGCTTTGCCACGGGCGATCTGTCCGCCGTTTTGCCGGGGGAAAGCCCCTGTGGACGGACCAATATGCGGATCCGGGGATGGATGGGCCGCGCCGATCAGGCAACAAAGATCAAGGGCATGTTTGTGCGGCCAGAGCAGGTGGCGGCCCTCGTCGCACGTCACCGGGATGTGCTGCGCGCGCGGGTTGTGGTCGACCGGGCCGGCGAGATGGACGCGATGACCGTGAAGGTTGAGACGGAGGCGGCGGACATAAGTGCCGTGGCCGACACTCTGCCGGAGGTGCTGAAACTGCGCGGCACGGTTGAAGCTGTGGCGCCTGGCAGCTTGCCCAATGATGGGATCGTGATCGAGGA
>CALCPC010000747.1 GCA_937900975.1 uncultured Paracoccaceae bacterium | reverse complement strand
GCCCACGGGCTAGCCGGATGACGGCCAGAACCACCGACACCAGCACCAGCGTCACGCTGGCCGCCGTCGCGAAATCCAGAAATGCCGCGCCCGTCATGGTCCCTCCACCGCGTCGATCACCCATCGCTCCATCCCCTCTTTCAGCGCGCGGCAGATCTCTTCGGGGTCGTCGGCAAACATCGCATGCACCCGTAAGGTGCGGCGATCCGGGGTGACGTCGAGGCTCAACGTCCCAGGCGTCAGCGAAATGAGGTTTGTCACCAGCAGGATCCCAATATCCGATTTCACATCGAGCGGCACATCAACGATGGCCGGGCGCGCCCGGTGGCGTGGTGTCAGCACGTCCCAGGCGACCGAAAAGCTGGAGACCATCAGTTCATAGTGGAACATAACCACCAGCTTCAGGCAGGCATAGACACGGCCGTAATAGCCGCTGCGCCCGGTCAAGGGCTGCACCATCCACAGCGTAAAGTAGCCAAGCACAAATCCCGCGGCCAAAGTGCCAAGGTTGAACGATCCGCTCAGCGCTGCCCAAATGCCGGCAAGCAACAGGTTCGCGGCGAGTGCGTTCATGCCCCCTCCCCCAGAACGGTGGCGATATAGGCCGATGGGTCGATAAGCTGCGCGGCCGCACGCTCCGCGAAGGCGACAAAGGGCTCAGGGAACAGGCCGATCACACAGGTCAGGACGGCCAGCCCCGCAATGGGAAGCAGCAGCGCCCGCCGCGCCCCCGGTTCAATCCGGGCGAGCGTCGGCTCGATCCCGTCTGGATGCGGCTCCCAAAACGCCTGGGCCCAGATTTTGGTCATTGAGTAGATCGTCAAAAGCCCAACGAAAAGCGCGATACCCGCCACGATCCACCCCTCCGCCTCCAACGCCGCGAGGACGAGAATGTATTTGGCCCAAAACCCCGAAAGCGGTGGAAAGCCGGCCAGCGAGAAGGCCGGCACAAAAAACAGCACGGCCAAAAGCGGCGCGGATTTGTAGAGCCCGCCGATGCGCTTAAGCTCCGTCGAGCCGGCGACCCGATGCGCCACACCGGCGACCAGAAAGAGGTTCGCTTTCACGATGATGTGGTGGACGAGGTAGAACACCGCGCCGACGATGGCCAGCGGCGTCAAAAGCGCGAGGCCAAGCACCATATAGCCGATCTGGCTGACGATGTGAAAAGACAGGATCTTGCGAAAATCGGTCTGTGCGGCGGCGCCCAGGACGCCCGTCACCATGGTGAAACAGGCGATCCACAGCAGGATCGTATGGGTAAAGCCCGTGTCGTGGTCAAAGACCAGCGTGAACATCCGGATCAGCGCATAGACGCCGACCTTGGTCAAAAGCCCCGCAAACACCGCCGACACGGCGAAGGCCGGTGTGTGGTAGGAGGCCGGAAGCCAGAAAAACAGGGGGAAAACCGCGGCCTTTACCCCGAACGCGATCATGAACATCGTCGCGACGACGGTAAGCAGCCCCTGGTCCACATCCTCCACCGCGCCGGCCAGATCGGCCATGTTCAACGTGCCTGTCATCCCGTAAAGCAGCCCGATGCCCGACAGGAAAAGGATCGTCGAGACAAGGTTCAGCGCCACGTATTTCAGCCCGCCATCGATCTGCTCGGGCTGCCCGCCAAGCACCAAGAGACCGAAGGACGCGATCAGCATCACCTCGAACCAGACATAAAGGTTGAAAAGATCGCCCGTCAGAAAGGCGCCGCTC
>CALCPC010000746.1 GCA_937900975.1 uncultured Paracoccaceae bacterium | reverse complement strand
AGTTGGCCCCGGCGCCAAAGCGGGGGGGCAGCTCAGTGCGGCGACATGGGCCATGGCCTCTAGCAGGCTCGAGACCCTTGCGGCTTTGCCGCAAGCGCCGTCGAAGACGGCGATGGCCCGGCCCAGCGCGACCGTCGCTCTCAACTGGACGGCGCTGGAGACACGGTTTTTGCGCCCATTCAACCACGCCTAATCGTCTGGCCCGTCCCGCCCGCTGATCGCCGGTCTCTAGCGCAATCGGGGGGGCGCGGATTGGCTTTGAAGAACGCGCTCTGCGGTTGGCAGGTCAAAGCGCAGGCCGGACCGTGCGAGCGCCGGCACTGTCGCCACTTGCGGAAAGGCGATGTCGAGCGCCGCCGCTTCAAGCCCCGAAAAGGCCAAAGCCTCCGTCAACACCTCGGCGATCGCCGCCTCTGCGCCGGGCGGCGCCCCCGGCACCGCAAGCAGCAGCCCCTGGCCGTTTCGCCCGTAATCCGCTTCGACAAGATAGGCGGCCTCCGCAAGGCCCGCGAGGCTTGCCAACGCCCGATCCAGCGCGGCAAGAAGCGGCTGGGGCACATCGCGCGGTCGCGACACGCTCTCAGGCTGCAGCGCGCGCTGTTCTGCCGGAGGGGGCTGCATCGCCGTCAACCAGGTCAGTACTTTTGCCGGCAGAATGGTTTCCGAAGGCGCGCCGAAGTTGAGGCCAAGCGCCACGCCGCGCCCGTCCAAAAGCGCCGCCAGACGGCGGCCGGAGAGCTGAAGAAAAGCCGCCGGTCCCCCGAGGAAATCGGCCATCCGAAGCTCTGTATCGAAGGCCAGCGCCAGCATGCCGTCGCTGGTTTCAAGCACTTTGAGCGTTTCGTCCGCACCGTCCTCCAACACGACCGAAAGCTCTGCTGCGCGCAGGGTTGCGTAAAAGGCGCGGGCTTCAGCCTCCCCACCCGCGGCCATGCGGGCCGCAGCGATGTCGAGCGGCGTCACGTGGCACTGCTGTCTTGAAGGCGCGCAACCCGTCCGCGCAGCCAAGGCAAAACCTCGGTTTCGAACCAGGGGCGTTGCCGAAGCCAAGCGGTGTTCCGCCACGAGGGATGCGGCAAGGGCAGCGTTTCGGGGCCGTAACGGCGCCACGCGGCCACGGTGTCGGAAACGGAGCGCGTGCCGAGATGCCAAGCCTGCGCGTATCCTCCGATCAGAAGCGTCAGCTTTACGCCCCGCAGCGTGCCCAGGGCCCGGCCCCGCCAGGTTTCTGCACAAATCTTCGGCGGTGGCAGGTCGCCCCCTTTCGCGTCGTAGCCCGGAAAACAAAACGCCATCGGCAAAATGGCGAACCGGCGTTTGTCATAAAACGCGGCGCGATCGACGCCCAGCCAAGCGCGAAGCCGGTCCCCCGACCGGTCGTTGAACGGAAGCCGGCTTTCATGAACCCGAAGCCCCGGCGCCTGCCCGACGATCAGGACCGGCGCCGTTTCCGAAAGCCAAGGCACCGGGCGGGGCTGATGCGCGGTTTTGGTTGCCTTAAACCGCGCGGCGCAGATCCGGCAGGCGGCAATTTCGGCACAGAGCGTCACGTCCAGCCACCGGACCCCGCGAACGGGACCGCGCTGCGGATAAATCTAAAAGCATCAGGACGGGCGTGACGCATCGTCTTGGGTTATCCTCGGCTGGATCGGATTTGGCTTATACCCCCTGTCTTACAGGGTTTGCGGACACCCGCAACTGTCGCCCGAGCGCGGGGGGTTGCATTAATTCGATATTCTTGCAAATATCGAATTATGGAAGCGAAAGATCTTGCCCTCGATATGGAAGAGGCCGCTCAGGCCTTTGCGGCGCTTGGCTCCGGTCAGCGCTTGTCGGTCTTGCAGGCGTTGGTCGCGGCGGGCCCAGACGGGCTGCCGGCCGGGGCCTTGGCTGACAAGACCGGAATCGTTGCGTCAACGCTGACGCATCATCTGCGGTTTTTGTCGCAGGCCGGCCTGATTACCCAACGCCGCCAGGGCCGCTCTGTCATTTCTACGGCGGCCTTTGGTCAGGTGGAGCGTTTGTCGCGCTATCTGCTTTTGAATTGTTGCGCCGATGCTGAATGCCCCGCGCGAAAGGATCACATCCATGGCTGATATCTCAACCCCCTCACCCGGCGCGCGCGACCGGCTGCGGCGCGTCGATGGCGTCTGGCTGGCCGTTGCAGCGCTTTTGGCGTTGGTCGCGCTTTTTGCGCCCGGCGACTTTCTGCCTGTCACGGGCATTATGCTGACCGCGCTTGGCCACACGGCTGTTTTCATCACCTTTGCGGTGCTGGCCGTCGCCTATATGAAGGCAACCGGCGCTGAAACGCTGCTTTCCCGCGCGTTTCAAGGGAATGAGAGCCGGATGATCGTGATGGCCGCGCTGCTTGGCGGCCTGTCTCCGTTTTGCTCGTGCGAGGTGATCCCGTTTGTCGCCGCGCTCCTTGCTTTGGGCACGCCGCTGTCGGCTGTCATGGCGTTTTGGTTGGCCTCGCCGCTCATGGATCCACCGATGTTCATCATGACGGCGGGGGTGCTTGGCCTTGACTTTGCGATTGCCAAAACCGTGGCCGCGATCGGGCTTGGCCTTTTTGGCGGCTTCGGGGTTCGGCTTTTGAACGACACCGCAGCCTTTGCCGACCCGTTGAAGGAGACCACGGCAACAGGCGGCGGCTGCGGCAGCAAAAAGCCCTTTGCAGGCCGGCCGGTTTGGCGGTTCTGGGGCGACACCGCGCGCCGAGAGACGTTTCGCGACACCGCCCTGTCGAACGCAGCCTTTCTTCTGAAATGGCTTGCCATCGCCTATCTTTTTGAGGCGCTGATGATCGTCTACGTCCCGGCTGAGGCCATCGCGGGCTTTCTCGGTGGACAAGGGTTCGGGACCATTCTTTTGGCGACGCTGATCGGGATGCCGGCCTATCTGAACGGGTATGCGGCTGTTGGTCTGCTTGGGGGGTTGATCGATCAAGGGATGGCCCCGGGCGCCGCGATGTCGTTTGTTGTCGCGGGCGGCGTCTCGTCCATCCCCGCGGCAATCGCGGTTTGGGCGCTGGTCAAGCCGCGGGTCTTCGCGGGCTACCTGGGCTTTGCCTTGATCGGCGCGCTGATCGCCGGCACGACCTGGAACTTGATCGTCTAGGTCAGCCCCCTCCCCCCGCGTTGGCTGGCTAAGCCGGTTGCGGGGGGGCGCCACATCCCGTAGAACCTTGGGACTGGGTGTAAGGAGCGGCGCATGAAGCGAATTTGGACTTTTCTATCCAACTATTCGCTTTTGCTTATCTTCGGGGCGGTTGTCGCGCTCATCTGGGCCAACATAGACCCACACGGCTATCACCATTTCGTCGAAACGCCGCTTTTGGCCAACAACTGGGTCGGGGCAAGCTATGACTACTGGGTGAAGGCGTATGGCGCGGGCGCGGAGGCTTTGGTTCCGCCGGGGTCTGAGCGGGTTTTGTCGCTGCACTACCTGATCAACGACGTGTTGATGGCCTTTTTCTTTGCCATTGCGGGCAAAGAGGTGTGGGAGGCCGTGGCGCTTAAATCCGGCTCGTTGCGCGGGGCGAAGGCGCTGACCCCGCTGGTCGCGACAACCGGGGGGATGTTTGGGCCGATCGCGGTCTATCTTGGCATCGCGGCGGTCATGGGCTCCTCGACCTTTGATGCGGTGGCCAATGGCTGGGCGATCCCAACGGCGACCGATATCGCGTTCTCCTATCTGGTCGGACGGCTGATTTTCGGCGCCGGTCATCCGGCGGTCCGATTTCTTCTGCTTCTTGCCATCGCCGATGACGCGGCCGGCCTGATTATCCTGGCTGTTTTCTACCCTTCGGGCGATCTGGCGCCGGAATGGCTGCTGATGTCGCTTGGGGTCGCGATCCTGGTGTTTGTTTTGTTCAACTGGCTGCCGCGTCGGCTGGACCGGGGCAAACAGGACCGGCCAAACTCCACCTTTATCCGCTCAAAGCTGGGCTTTTGGCCCTATCTTGTGGCGGCGGCGATCTGCTGGCTCGGCTTTCAGGAACGCGGTATTCACCCCGCACTCGGCCTTCTACCGATTGTGCCGCCGCTCCCCCATGCCGACCGCGACTTTGGCATCTTTGAGACGGCCGAGCAGCATTTGACCGACCTTCTCAATCACATAGAGCACCTTTTGAAGGCGCCCGTCGAAGTTGTTTTGCTGTTCTTCGGCTTGGTCAACGCGGG
>CALCPC010000745.1 GCA_937900975.1 uncultured Paracoccaceae bacterium | reverse complement strand
GACCGCAGCACGCGAGAGACGCGGGCACGCGCCTTGAGATGGTCGGCGCCTGCGTCGAGCGGGGCGAGCAGCACGAAGGCCAGATCGACGGGGCGGCGGTCGACGGATTCGAACTCAATCGCCGTTTCAAGATGGAAAAACAGGCCCCGCACCCGGTCCAGCCCGTCGATCCGCGCATGCGGGATCGCGACGCCGTAACCAACGCCCGTCGGGCCCAGGGTCTCCCGCTCAAGCAGCGCGGAATGCACCATCGCCTCTTCCAATTTCAGCCGGCTGTGCGCGGTCGCCGCGATCTCCTGAAAAAGCCGCTTTTTGCTTTGCACCTTGAGCGATGCGACGACCGCGTCCTGGTCCAGTATATCCGTCAAGTCCATCGGAAGTCCCCCCAGTGGATTGAGCTCTTAAATCTCATTTCAAGCGCTTTGCGTTTTACCTGACACATTTACCCGCGCTCAACATGTTGAAACTGTGAAGTGAGGCCGATTTCGGCGCATCACGGTAAACGAAAAACGCCTTAGGCGTTGCTGCGCGGATCGACCCAGCCGATGTTTCCATCGTCCCGGCGATAGACCACGTTTACCCCGCCATGGCTTTCGTTGCGAAAAACGATCAGGGCCGCGCCGGCCAGTTCCATGTGCATCACCGCTTCCCCAACCGACAAGGTGTGAACGGGCGTTTCCATTTCGGCAATGATCACGGGTTGCAGCGTCTCAGGCTCTGCGGCTTCGGCGGGCTCAGCCTCCAGGATATAGGAGGGGGCGCCGAACGCGCTTGGCTGCGCTTCGCGTTTTTGATGATGATCCTTCAGCCGCCGTTTGTAGCGGCGCAGCTGCTTTTCCATCCGCTCGGCCGCCGCCTCGAACCCATCATAGATGTCCGAGGCCCGCCCCTTGGCCTGCACCGTGAGTCCGGTTGAAAGATGGACGGAACTGTCCGCCACAAACTCATGCGCATCGCGCGAGAACGTGACCAGCGCCTCCACCGGCGGCACGGAAAACTTGTCGACCACCTCAGTCAGGCGCGTTGTCACATGGGCGCGCAGCGCGTCGCCGACGTCGAGTTGTTTGCCGTTGACTTGGATGCGCATGCTTTCCTCTATCCGCTATTTTTGTGGGAAGATCGGCCTTCTTTCGGGCCGTGCTGTCCGGTGTCAGCGCGCGTCGGATTTTGGGGCTGGCCACACAAGTAAGCGCTGAATTTTGAACAATCTATGGCACCCGGACACCATGCTGAGCGTTCGGACAGATTACGGGGCTGCCTCGCCATGTGCAAGGGTCTGCCTTAGATCCTAAACCGGTCGCCAAGGTAGACGCGGCGCACGTTTTCATCGGCCACCACATCCTCTGGCGTGCCGCTCATCAGGATTGTGCCATTGTGCAGGATGCAGGCCCGGTCGACGATGCCCAGCGTCTCTCGCACATTGTGGTCAGTGATCAGAACGCCGATACCGCGATCCTTGAGTTGCGCGGTCAGGCCGCGGATCTCCCCCACGGCAATCGGATCGACGCCGGCGAAAGGTTCGTCCAGCAGCACATATTTCGGATCTGCGGCAAGACAGCGCGCGATCTCCACGCGCCGCCGCTCCCCCCCCGACAGCGCCAGGGCCGAGGCGCGGCGCAGGTGCGTGATCGAAAACTCCGCCAACAGCTCATCGAGCCGGTTCACCTGCTCGGTCCGGTCGCGAACATGCAGCTCCAACACGGCGCGGATGTTGGCCTCGACCGACAGACCGCGGAAAATCGACGCTTCCTGTGGCAGATATCCGATGCCCAGCTTGGCGCGGCGGTACATCGGCAAAAGCGTGATGTCCTGGCCGTCCACCGTGACGCTGCCCTCCTCGGGGGTGACCAACCCCGCGATGGCATAAAAGCACGTGGTCTTGCCCGCCCCATTGGGCCCAAGCAGCGCCACCACCTCCCCCCGCTGCAGCGACAGCGATACATCCCGCAGCACCCGCCGTTTGCGATAGCTTTTGCCGATGCTGGCAACGCGCAAACCGCCGCTGCCCTCGGTCACTGCAAACTGCGGCTTCACTCGGTTGTGCCAGGCTGAAATATGGTGCGCACGCGGCCTTCCATCACCGCGCGGCCAGCGTCTAGGTCGATGCGCAATCGCTCTCCCGATATGGCGTTCTGGCCTTGGGTCAAAAGCACGTCGCCCTCCATGACGACAGAGCCGTCGGCGACGGTATAGACCGCGCGCGTCGCTTCGGCGGCCTCTGCCCCATTGGTCAGCGTGACAGTGCCCGACGCCTCCAACCGCTCAATCTGACCGGTGCTGCTTTCGGCAGAATAGCGCACGTCGATCCGCGCTGCGCCAAGGCGCAGCGTGCCCTGTCCGACGACGACATTGCCCTCAAAAATCGCGGTTTGCGCAGTCTGATCGACGCTGAGGCTGTCGGCGGTGATCTCCACCGGTTGGCTGCTGTCATGCGCGATGCCGCCGAAGGCGAGGTCGACGCCTTGGCCAAGCGCCGCCGTGCCGCAGAGTGCAAGCACCGCGCAAGCGCGCAGAAGGGTACCGGCCCGTGTCATCCCACCTCCATTAGTCGTTCTCTTGCGGCACATAGCGCAGTTTCACGCGGCCCGTAAACAACAGGGTTGACCCTTCGGTCAGGGCCGCGACACCGCCGGGGGTGCGGGCGGCGATTGTCAGGCGATCGGATACAATCGTGCCCAGCGCGGCCTCGGCCGCGATCCCGCCATCGGCATGCAGGACACCCTGGCGCAAATCCATATTGGCACTGCCGGCCGTAGCCTCGATCCCGCTGTTGGTGCGAACCGCCAAACCCCGATCGAAGAGCAGCGTCTCGGACGTCAGGTCGACGGTCGCGAACGGGGCTTCTAGGTCCACCGCAAGGCCGTCGGCAAACCGTATAGTTCCGGTCAGGGCGTCGACCTCGGCCATCTCCATCGCGATATCGCGCGGGACCACGGTTGCGGCCTCAAAATCATAGCGGTCGCCATCCAGGCTGGCCCCCGAAAACCGAGGGTTGGTGACCTTCAGGCCCGTGCCCATCGCCTCCAAATCTGCGACCGAGCCAAGCAGCGCGGCACCGGTCAGCGGCAGCCCGATCTTAAGCAGCGTGACCAGCCGGGAGTATCCATCCGCTGCCCGCCGCCGCGCCATCTCACGCGATGCCGGCCCTAAGGCAATCGTGAACGTGCAGGATGCCGTCGGGACGCCCGGCGTCGTCGACGACAAACAGGCTGGTGGTTCGCGGCTTGCCCGCGTTCATCACCCGCAGCGCCTCGGACGCAAGCGCGGTGGCGCTGATCGTGCGGGGGTTCGGGGTCATGACCACATGCGCCTTCCGCTCTGTCAGGCCGGGCATGTTGCGCCGCAGATCGCCATCGGTGATGACGCCTTGCAGGACGCCCTCCGTATCGACAACGCCGGCCACGCCAAACCCCTTGGACGTCATCACCAAAAGCGCCTCCCCCATCGGAAGATCAAGCGTGATCAGGGGCAAATCCTCACCCCGATGCATCAGATCGCCGACCGTTGACAACATGGCGCCCAAGCGCCCGCCGGGATGAAAGGAGCGATAATTCTCGGGCGTGAACCCCCGCTCGGTCATCAGCGCCACGGCCAGTGCATCGCCGAGCGCCAGTGTCATCGTGGTGGAGGTGGTGGGCGCCAGACCGTTCGGGCAAGCCTCTG
>CALCPC010000744.1 GCA_937900975.1 uncultured Paracoccaceae bacterium | reverse complement strand
GCGCGACCCCGACCAGGCCAAAAGCATGGCAAGCAACGCCGTCAGCGCGAAGACCAGCGCCTGCGGCCCCCGCCCAGGCGCGTCCCGGCCTGCATAGCTGCCGATCAGGGCGGCCAAGGCTGCGGCCAGCACCATGCCCCAGATCCGCACATGCCAGAACCCCGGCGGCCCGCCGAGCCAGTTCAGCATCACAGTATCGGGGCTGGCATAGGCAAAGTAGAGAAACGCCAGCGCCGGCACGTGCAGAAGCGGTTGCAGGATCAGCGCCGCGCTGATCCCGTCGAGCCCGTGCCGGTGCGCTTGGCTGGCCAGAAACATCAGCGCAACGCCGGTCAGCACCGCCAATCCGCGCAGGCTGCCCCGCGCAAATCCCGCCGCAGGATCCACGGCGACAAAAAGCGTCGACCCAATGAAAACCGCGAGGAAACCAAAAAGCGCTGCGGTCTCGGCCCGTGAAAGCATCCCACGGAAATGCTGCCGCGACAGGCCCGACAGCGCGGCCAACAAAAGGACCAGCCCCTGAAAGCCGAGCACAAGGCGGACTTGGCGATGCTCGATCATCGGCGTCTCCCCCATGGTCAACCACCAGATCGCGAAAATGACCAGCGGCAGCAGCGCATAGCTGACCGCCGCCACGGCCAACGGGCTGAGGGGAAGGGGTCGGGGCGCATTCTGCATGGGTGTGCGACTTTCTGCGGTGCTTTTCTGTCGCTCAAATCCGATTAACGTCGCATGAACGCGGCAATGATGTCGTTTTTTTGTCGGACGCCGCCGGCAAACATGCTTCTTTGCCGGTCGGAGGAAAACGATGCGATACTCTGCCTGGCAGATCTTTTCAAAGGCGTTCAAACCGGCCTCGGCCTGGGCGCCCATCTGGCGCGAGCCGGACCCGAAGCCCGCCTATGACGTCATCATCATCGGCGGTGGCGGGCATGGCTTGGCCACGGCCTATTACCTGGCGCGCAACCACGGTCTGACCAATGTGGCGGTGCTGGAAAAAGGGTATCTTGGCGGCGGCAATATCGGGCGCAACACCACGATCGTGCGCGCAAACTATCACCTGGACGGCAATACGGAATTCTACAGCCACTCCCTGAAACTGTGGGAAGGGTTGGAGCTGGATCTGAACTACAACCTGATGATGAGCCAGCGGGGCATCATCAACCTTGCCCATTCCGACGGGCAGATGGATTTTTACGCGCGCCGGGGCAACGCGATCCGCATGCAGGGCGACGATGCGGAGCTTTTGGGCCGCGATGCGGTGCGGGCAGAGTACCCGTATCTCAACCACGACGACCCGCGGTTTCCGATCTTTGGCGGGCTGCGCCAAAAACGGGCGGGGACCGCGCGCCACGACGCTGTGGCCTGGGGTTTTGCGCGCGGCGCGGACATGCGGGGCGTCGATCTGATCCAAAACTGTGCGGTGACGGGGTTCCGGATCGAAAATGGCACGGTGCGCGGGGTGGAAACGACGCGCGGTCCGATCCTGGCGGGCAAGGTTGGCATGGCCGTCGCCGGACGCTCCACCCAAGTGGCGGATATGGCCGGGTTCCGGCTGCCGATTGAGACGCATGTCCTGCAGGCCTTTGTCACCGAAGGGCTTAACCCGATCTTGCCGGGCGTTGTGACCTTCGGCATGGGGCACTTTTACATCAGCCAATCCGACAAAGGCGGGCTGGTCTTCGGCGGCGAACTCGACTTCTACAACTCTTACGCCGCGCGGGGCAATCTGCCGATGGTCGAACATGTGTGCGAGGCGGGGATGGCGATGTGGCCCGCGATTGGCAAGGCGCGGATGCTGCGCTCCTGGGGCGGGCTGATGGATATGAGCATGGATGGCAGCCCGATCATCGACCGCACGCCCATCGAGGGGCTCTATTTCAACGGCGGGTGGTGTTACGGCGGGTTCAAGGCGACGCCGGCCTCGGGCCATTGCTTTGCGCATCTTATCGCGACAGACAGCCCAAGCCCGCATGCCACAAAGCTGCGGATGGACCGGTTTGAAACGGGCCATGTTTTGGACGAGGAGGGGACCGGTGCGCAACCCAACCGGCACTAAACCTGGGCAAAGCGCGGGGCGGCCATGCGTCTGATCTGTCCGCTGTGCGGCCCGCGGGATCTGCGGGAGTTTACCTATCTTGGCGATGCAAGACTGATGGATCGCCCCGACCCGGAGGCCGGATTGCAGGCGTTCCACGACTATCTTCATATGCGCAACAACCCCGCCGGCCAGCATTGGGAGTTGTGGCAGCACACCCAAGGCTGCGGCGCCTGGCTGCGGGTGCTGCGCTGCACGCAGACACACCGGATCGAGCGGGTGCTTCTGGCGCGGGAGCCTGTGGTATGACCCGCCTGTCCACCGGGGGCCGGATCGACCGGAGCCGCGCCTTGCGCTTTAAGTTCGACGGGACGGTGCTGAAAGGGCATCCCGGCGATACGCTGGCCTCGGCACTGATCGCCAATGATGTGCGGCTAGTCGGGCGCAGCTTTAAATACCACCGCCCGCGCGGGATCTTCTCGGCCGGACCGGAGGAGCCGAACGCCCTTGTCGAGATCGGCGAGGGCGCGGACCGGCAGCCCAATATGCGCGCCACGCAACTGCCGCTGTTCAACGGGCTGGTCGCGACGTCGCAAAACCGCTGGCCGTCGCTCGCGTGGGACGTCCTGTCGGTCAATGACCGGCTTGCGCCCTTCTTGGGGGCGGGCTTTTACTATAAAACCTTCATGTGGCCAGAGCGGGCGTGGGAGACGATTTACGAACCCTTGATCCGGCGGGCGGCGGGGCTTGGCCGGCTGTCGGGCGCGCGCGATCCCGATCGGCAGGACAAGGCGTTTGCCGCGTGCGATCTTCTGGTGATCGGGTCGGGCCCCGCGGGCCTGATGGCGGCGCTGTCGGCGGGGCGCGCAGGCGCGCGGGTGATCCTGGCCGAGACGGGAGAGCGGTTTGGCGGCCGGCTTTTGGCCGAGCGCGAGAATGTCGGCGGCATGGACGCCGCCGATTGGGCATCGGGCGTGGTGGCAGAGCTTGCAACGCTCGGCAATGTCACGCTGATGCCGCGGACGACTGTCACGGGCGCCTATGATGGCGGCACCTACGGTGCGTTGGAGGAGGTCGCCCCCGATTGCACGCGCCCGCCCGAAGGGTGCCCGCGCCGGACCTTCTGGCGGATCGCGGCCGAGCGGACGGTTCTGGCAAGCGGCGCGTTAGAGCGTCCGCTGGTCTTTCCGGGCAACGACCGCCCGGGCGTTATGCTGGCAGGTGCGGTGCGCGCTTATCTCCACGGTCAGGCGGCGGTGCCGGGCAAGCGGATTGCTGTGCTGACGGCAACCGACGACGGGTGGCGCACGGCGACCGATCTGGCCGCGGCGGGGGTTGAGGTTGCGATGCTGATCGACATGCGCCGCGACGTGCGCCCCCCCTCGGGCCCGTGGCGCACGGTCACCGGCGGCGCGGTCGTCGACACCGCCGGCCGGCATGGTCTGCGGGGAATCACGGTGCGGACGGAAACCGCGCGGATCCCCGTCGCCGTCGACACGCTGGCCGTCTCGGGCGGTTGGGACCCGACGCTGCATTTGACCTGTCACCTTGGCGCGCGCCCCGGTTGGGACGCTGCGCGGTCGATCTTTCTGCCTGCGCCCGATGCGGTGCCGGGGATGCGCACGGCCGGCGCTGTGGCGGGGGAGATGACGACCGCGGCGGCGCTGGCCTCTGGCGCCGAGGCGGCGGCGGCAGCCTTAGCCGATCTTGGCCGTCGGGCGCCGGCGATCCCCATACCTGAGGCGCGCGCCACCGGCGACGCCGCGACGCCGATGTGGCACCCGCCAGGGCGAGGCCGCGCCTTTGTCGATCTCCAAAACGACGTGACCACCAAGGATATCGTGCAATCGGCGGCCGAAAACTTCCGCAGTGTTGAGCATCTGAAACGCTACACGACGCTTGGCATGGCGACGGATCAGGGCAAAACCTCCAACATCAATGGCCTCGCGCTGTTGGCGGCGGCCACGGGGCGCACGATTGACGAAACCGGGACCACGACGTTCCGCCCGCCCTATACGCCGGTCAGTGTCGGCGCGCTTGGCGCGGGCGGCGACGGCGTGGGCTTCGCGCCAGAGCGTTTGGCCCCAAGCCATGCCGACGCCCACACCGCGGGCGCGCCCTTTGCGCCTGCGGGGCTTTGGCACCGGGCATCCTATTTTCCGGCCCCGGGCGAGAAAACCTGGCGCGAAGCGTGCGACCGGGAGGTGACGATGGTCCGCACCGCCGTCGGCGTGGCCGATGTCACCACGCTCGGCAAGATCGAAGTGCGCGGCGCGGATGCCGGCACGTTTCTCGACCGGGTCTATGCCAACCGGATCTCCACCCTGGCCGAGGGCCGCGCCCGCTATGCCGTAATGCTGCGCGAAGACGGGTTCGCCATGGACGATGGCACGGTGGCGCGTCTTGGTCCCAACCGGTTTCTATGCTCGACCACCACCGCCGCAGCGGGGTCGGTGATGGCGCATATGACCTTTGCGCGGGATTGTCTTTGGCCGACGCTTGACGTCACGCTTTTGTCGGCGACCGAACAATGGGCGCAATTTGCGGTGGCCGGGCCCAAGGCGCGGCGTGTGCTCGCCGACCTGATCGCTGAGGACATTGGCGATCTGCCCTTCATTGGGGTCCGGGATGTGACGGTTGGCGGCGTCGCTGGCCGGCTGTTCCGGATCTCGTTCTCTGGCGAATTGGGATTCGAGATCGCGGTGCCCGCCCGTTTTGGCGCGGCGCTTTGGCGCGCGCTTTGCGCGGCGGCGGTGCCGCTTGGCGGCGGGCCTTACGGGATGGAGGCGCTGAACGTTCTGCGCATCGAAAAGGGCTTCATCACGCATGCCGAGATGCACGGTCGCGTTACCGCCCGCGACCTTGGCCTGGGGCGCATGGTCTCACCCAAAAAAGACTGCATCGGCAAGGTGATGGCCGGCCGCCCGGCGCTGATCGAAGCAGAGCGTCCGGGCCTGGTTGGGTTGCGCCCGAAGGATCCGAAGGCGCGGCTTGTCGCCGGTGCGCATCTGGTCGCGCGCGGGGCCAACGCGACGCGGC
>CALCPC010000743.1 GCA_937900975.1 uncultured Paracoccaceae bacterium | reverse complement strand
CAGTGAGCCGCCCAAAGGGTCCCATTAATGCTAGCCGCACCGGGGTCACTGTCGCGCCCGGGTCGCTCGGGCGCCATGGTCGCTGAGGGGGCATCGGCGCTCTAAGGACGTACGGGCGTCTTCGGGGCACCGGTGCCGCTCAGGGGCCGTGAGCGCGCATTGACTGCTCGGGGGTATAGTCGCGCATGAGCCGCACGGGGTCATAGTCGCGGTGGTGCCGTTCGGGGGTCATCGGCGCGCATCGGCGGCTTGGGCGTATAGCGCGGCATGAGCCACTCGGGGTCATAGTTGCGATGGTGCCGTTCGGGGCATCGGCGCTTCTGGGGTGCTCGGAGGTCATTGTCGGGTGCCGGCAGCACCAGGTTTTATCGACCGTTTGGTCCGCGCTGGCTTCTTTTGTGGCGCGACCCGGGCCCGAGCCTTTTCTTGCGCGGCCCGCACGAAATTTTGGCTTGGCACTGCACGTTTTGTGGTGTCGTCCGGCGCGCTCCGCGCCAGGGTTTCGTCGTGCGCGCCCCGCGCCAGGGGTTCGTCCGGGGCTCCCGGCGTCAGGGTTTCGCCTGGCGCGCCCCGCGCCAGCATTTCGCTTGGCTCCCCGCGCCGGGGTTTGGTTTGGCCCCGCCGGCGCCAGGATTTCGTTTGGCTCTGCTGGCGCCGGGGTCTTATGTCGCGCGGCGGAGGCGGGGTCTTTTTGTGGGGCTGGTGTCGAGACCGCCCGCCACACAAGTCTACACTTCGCACCCTGCTCTTCAGTCAAGCCTGCCGCGCTTAGATCCCAGTGGCCAAGGCAACAAGCCCGGCCATGGCTGACTGGGCGGCCCGTGGCCCTCTCAACCGGCCGCTGCGGCCGGGCCGCGCGTTTCTTTCGCTGCAAGCCCAACATGGGCAACCGCGTCGTGCCGGGCGGGCCTATTGCTGGGCGCGGCGATGCGACTGTCTGATCCAGCGATGGACCGCCGCCGCGGGCACGGTGATGCTCCGCCCCCTGGACACCGCCCCCCTCGGGGCGCGGCGCGGGGGGCATGTCGACCGAGCCGGCGGGGCGGCGCCGCTCCCGCCAGTCGCATCGGACCCCGTCGGGGAAAGCGCCGCGGCCGCGTGCCGATGGGCAAAGAGACTTGGGCCCCGCAAAAACGCCGATACGCCGTCTTGGTGGGGCTTTTCTCGCGCGCGCTTGGCGATTATGTGACACGCATGGTGATGGACTTTCTCATATCGCTTTTTGCGCAACCGGAGGCGGCGCCGGCGCCCGAGCCGCGTGTTGTCGTGGCGGCGATCCTTGTGCGGTGCGCGCGCAGCGACGACGATTTCGACCCGCGGGAAGCTGCCGTAATCGACCGGGTCCTCGCGGACCGCTACGCGCTGGACAGCGCTGCTGCTGAAACGCTGCGCGCCGAGGGTGCGGCGCTTGAGGCGTCGGCCGGTGACACGCAGCATCTGACGCGGGCGATCAAGGACACGGTTGCTTATGAGGACCGGATCGGCGTGGTGGAGGATCTTTGGCGCGTCGTCCTGGCCGACAGCGCGCGCGACCAGCACGAGAACGCATTTCTGCGGCTTGTTGCCAGCCTTCTTGGCGTCACGGACCGCGACAGCGGCCTTGCCCGCCAGCGCGTGGACGGCGCCTGACGCGGTGCCGGAGCGTCTTGCGGCGCACCGCGGCCCCCTTGCCGACGCTTCTTTTCGGTCGCGCTTGCCGCGGGTCCGATTGACGCAAGGACAGGGCGCGGGATGAGCGCCCAAAGACCGAGGCGCGCCGGCGCAGTGCAGGTGGCGCGAGAGCCTTGCCTCAGTCACGGTCGGTCGGTCGACACCACGGCACGGCCTTTTGATCGTGCGGAAATAAATGCTTAGGCTAGCGTTGGGCTGGCGGCAGTTAGCAGTCAGCCAGGTGGCAGGGGCCGCGCGTTTGCGCAGGTCCGGCTTGATCGCGCGCCACGCCGTGCTTTTGCGGACGCCAAACACCTGACCAGCGGGTCGGCGCCATGGGGTGTTCAGTTCGCGAGCACCGTCGACACGGGTGCGATGCTGACACGGTTGGCGACGGGGCCAAGCAGCCAGGAGAAGAGCGCCGTGACCGTTTGCGGCTCCATCCGGCCCATGACAATCACGCTGCCGGTCTGAGCGGCTTCGGCCACCGCTTGGTCGAGCGCTGCGGTAATGTCGCCCGGTTGGCCGCCGACCACCCGGTAGATGATGCCGCCGGTCACGTCGGCCTCGGCCGCCTGCTCTGGCACGCGGTTCAGTCCGACACCACGGTGGGTCAGCAATGCGTGCCCCGTCACCGTCAGCGTGTCAATCGCCCCCTGCGCCAGATTGGGGTCGAGGGGCAGCGGGCCGTCGACGCGGTCGACCAGCGCCGTCGCCTCCGGCACGGCGGCCAGCGCGCCACTGATCAGGGCGCGAAAGGCAGCGGGATCGTCGCCCCGCTGAAACACCTGGCCCGCGTCGGGCAGCACCGCCACGACCTCATTGCCAGCCGTCCGGTATGCGGCCGCGATCAGGGGGGCGTTCTCAAGGCTCGCCGTCACGCCGAAAGTGATCGGTGCGGACAGCGTCAGCAGGCCCTGGCGCAAGGCCTCGGCGGCGCCGGTGTCGAGCAGAATGATCGACATCAGCGGCTTCCCCGGCGCGACGTCGAAAGCCACGGCGTTGTCGGTCAGCGCCGCGCCCGGCACCAACGTGGCCGGGGTCAGGTTGACCCGACCCTCGGCCGGGGCGCCAGTATCCTCAAGCACCACTTCGGTGCTGACATCCGGGACGGCGGCGGAGGCGGTGTCGACGGTCGGCTGCGCCGCGCTGGGGTTGGATGCCACGGCAACCTGGCCGATGCTTGCTGGACGCTCGGGCCGCGTATCCTGCCCGCCGCCGAGGCCGACATCGGAGGTTGTCGCAGCCGAGCCGCCGAAACTCGGCGCTTGGATTTCTAATCCGCTGCCATCGCCGGGCGCATCGGGTGTCGGCACGGATAGGGGCGCAGTTTGGGGAGCAGTTTGGGGCACGCTTTCCGTCACGGCCTGCGGCGCGGGGGCCGGTGCTGGGGCCGGTGTTGGGGCGGAGGGTGC
>CALCPC010000742.1 GCA_937900975.1 uncultured Paracoccaceae bacterium | reverse complement strand
GGCGCCGCGACCCCATTGGCAAAGGTCAGCTGCGCCCCGGTCCGTTCCAACAGCGTTTTTGCAATGAAAAGCCCAAGTCCCATCCCGTCATAACCGGGCCGCAGGTCGCGGCGCTCTCGCGGGCTGCGGCGACGGACGAACGGGTCGCCAATGCGCCCGATAAGATCCGACGGATACCCCTCACCATCGTCGCCAACGCGCAAGATCAACCGCGCCTCGTCCCAATCCACATCGATCCAAACGGTCGAGGCGGCAAAATCCACGGCGTTTTGGACCAGGTTTCGGACACCGTGGATCAGTTCGGGACGGCGCGAGATATCGGGCTCATCGCTTACCGTCGGGTTGCGCGGCGTGTCGCCCGACATCCCCCGGACCCGGCGGCGCACCTCGATCCCGCGGTCAAGATGGGGCTCGGCGGCTTCTGCGACAACGGCGCTGAACGGGGCGAACCGGACATGCGCGTCCTCTTTCGCGCCGCGCCCCATCGCCGCCAGGATATCGCGGCAGCGATCGGCCTGCTGGCCGATCAGCGCGGCGTCCTCCTGCTGTAGGGGCCGCTCTGCCAATTCTTCGTACAGCTCTGACGAGACTAACTTTATCGTCGCCAAAGGCGTTCCAAGCTCATGCGCGGCCGCCGCGACAACGCCGCCAAGATCGGTCAGCTTCTGCTCCCGCTCCAGCGCCAATTGCGTCGCGGTCAATGCCTCCGACATCGCCAAAGCCTCCATCGTCACCCGCCGCGCATAGCCGCCAAGGAACAGAACCGAGATGATCAGCGCCACAGCGCTGCCCGCCACCAAAAGCGGGTCGATGTCGAGACGAGAGCCATCGTGGCGGATCAAGGGCAGACTGCTGTTGGCCAGAAACAGAATAAGCGCCGCGGTTGCCGAACCGATCAGCAGCGTCGTGCGCAGGGTCAAGGCGGTTGCGCTGATAATCGTCTGCGCCAGCATCATCACGGCAAACGGGTTGGCCAGCCCACCGGTGATGTAAAGCAACCCGCCAAGCTGGCCGAGATCGAACAGCAGCGTCAGCGCCGCGTCCCGGTGGCTGAGGCGCTTATTCTCAGGGTGGATCACCATCAGCGCCACGTTGAAAAGCGCGGAAAGCCCGATCAAAAGCGCGCAAAGATCAAGCCGCAGCGCGATCCCAAGATACTCCACCCCCACGATGACGGCGATGGTCTGGCCAAGAACCGCCAGCCAGCGCAAATAGACCAGCGTGCGCAGCCGAACCCAATCCCGGCGCAAGCGGGACGGCAGAAAGGGCGCGTCGGTTCGGGGTGTCATATCGGACAGGTAGAGCGTTTTGACCGGCCGCTAAACCGTTAATCGGCCAAAACCCGCGCGCAACTGCGGCAGGGCGCCACCCCGCGAAAGCGTGACTTGACCCGACCGAGCCCCCATCTGCATGTGAAAGGGTGGTCCGGCTGATCGGACCTTCGACGGAGGATGCGATGACCCGAACGTTCGCCTGGCTGGCCGGAGCTGCGGTTTTTTTGCTGATCGCCGGGACCGCGGCCTATGCTGTGTTGCTGCGCCCCGACAACCGCTTTGCGCAATGCGGCGACACATCGGTGGCAACCGGCGGGCAACCGCTTGGCGGCCCGTTTGAGCTGACCCGGCACGACGGTGTTCGTGTCACCGACACAGACGTGATCGACGGGCTGACGCTGGTGTACTTCGGCTATACATTTTGCCCCGACGTTTGCCCGATCGACACTGGGCGCAACGCCGATGCAACAGCGCTGGTGGTTGAGCAGGGCGTGACGGTGAAGCCGGTTCTTATCTCCGTCGATCCGGGCCGCGACACGCCCGAGGTTTTGGCCGACTACACCTCCTGGATGCACCCACGGATGGTGGGGCTGACCGGATCGGAGGAGGAAATCGCCGACGCGGCGCGGGGCTACCGGGCCTATTACGACGTTGGAAGCGGCGAGGATTACCTCGTCGCCCACAGCACATTCACCTATTTGATGGCGCCCGAGCACGGCTTTCTGACCTTCTTCAACCGGGATGCGACAACCGAAGAGATGGCCGAAAAGATCGCTTGCTACGACGCGGTTATTTGATCCGCGCGGGGCGTTGACGCGGCGCGGCGCGGCGCTTTGAACGCCGTGCGACCCGGCGGCGGGCCCCCGCCAGCGACAAGCGCGCCGCACTCGCGGCGGAGCCGACACCTCTGCCGCGCCGCAACCTCGGCGGACCTCACACCTCTGCTGCGCCGCGCGGGCAAAAGCCGCGCTCAAACAACGCGGCCGCCCGATTGCAGCGCCGCCTTGCCGCGCTATACTCTGCTGCAAGCGCAACCCGAGTGTATCCGATGTCCGCCCTCCGCCTGACCTACCTTGTCCTGGCCGTTATCGGCTCGGTCCTGCCGATGTTTTATTTTGTCCGCTGGTTTCAGGACAATAATTGGTCGATTGTCGAAATGGCCAACGTCGCTTGGCACGCCAATGATGCGACAACCGGGCTGACATACGATCTGACCATCGCTGCGATAGCGCTGACTGTTTTCATCATCGCCGAGGCGCGGGCGAAAACAGTCAG
>CALCPC010000741.1 GCA_937900975.1 uncultured Paracoccaceae bacterium | reverse complement strand
GGCCATCATCTGCTCAAGCGGCGTTTCGATAGAGACTTTGGTCAGCGGCAGATCCCGCATCACCTCATAGGCCAGCAGATGCGAAATCTCACGCAGCAACTGGCGGAATTGCGCAGTCGACGTCTCTTTTTGGCGCATCTCGGTCAGCTTGTGCTGCACCAAGGGGTGGGAGACGACGGTGACGTCTTCGGCCATGGTTGGGGACCTTTCCTTCAAAAAACGGTGCCGGTGGAGGCGATGGCGATGGGGGGCGGCCCGCCGGGGCGGGCGGCGGCGGCCCGCCTGCGGCCCGTGGCCCAGGTACCACCCTCCAAAACCGCGGCAAGCGGCATCTCGGCGGCGGTTTTGCCCAGGGTTTCGCGCACGAGATCGGCCACGCGGTCAAGCAGCACCACGGTCAGCGCGCGCCATTCGACCACCAGCGGATCCTGGGGGGCTGGCGGTGTCGAAACGGCGGTTTTCAGGGAGATCACGCCAGTGTCGAGGAAGCGCCCGCCATTGCGGTACTCCGCCAGCCCCGTCAGCGCGTCGAGCCCGGTGATCCGCGCGCCCGCACGCTCTAAGGGTTCGATGAGCGAATAGCTAAGCCATTGGCTGAGCTTGTGAAACGGCACGAGCCCCGTGCCGGGCGCCATCGGGTGCGGCCAGCAAGCGCCAAGCGCGCGGCCCTCAAGGCGCGGCGTGGCGGGCCAAATCGGGCCAAGCGCGTCAAGCAGCGTGGTCAGGATCCGCGCGGCCGGCAGGTCGGGTGTGGCAAGGGCGAGGAGGTGATCGGCGATCCGCCCGAGTTCCCGCGCATCGCCAAAGATATCGGGCCGCGCGTCGACCACCGCGCCAAGATCCGAGATCAGCCGCGCGCGCCCCGCAAGCCCCGCCAGCGGGTTCTGCGCGTCGACTTGGAACCCGGCGGCCAGGTCGTCCGCCCCGAACCCCGCCAGATCCGCAGCGCCCGCCGCGCCGAAAGCCCCTGCGACGACCATGTCGAGCGAGGCCAGGGCAAGCCCCTCGGACCGCGCGAAACCCGTGCCGGTCGCGGGATCGCGATAGGACCAGTCGGCGCCAGCGCCGGCGTCGAGCAGAACCGAAAGGCTGGCAAGCGCGCATTCGGCGCGGGCCCGCGCGCGCGGCGTCTCATACCGCGCGGCATGCGGCGCCCAGCGGTCCTGGCCGCCAAGCACAAAATGCCGCCAGCGCGCGTGCGGCGGCACGTTGAGGTCTGGATAGGCCGCGCGGATCGTTGTCACAACCTCCGCCGCGCAATCGGGCAGCCGGCCGAGATCGACGCTGAAATGCGCAAGCTTGCCGGCGACGCCCAAATCGAACAGCGCGCCGCATTGCGCGCGGATGGCGCCGGGTGTCAGCAGCCAGTCCGCGTCAGTAGTCATCGAGACCGCGGCCCTTGGTCGCGCTCAAATCCTCAGGCGTCGAGACGGTTTGGTCGGTGTAGTAACCGGCGGCCTTTTTGGCATCCATCTCGACATGGGCATCGCCCGGGAGCAACGCGTCGGGGATTGGCACGCGCTCTCCCACTGTGATCCCTTGTTCGGCCAGGGCGTTGTATTTCATGTCCGACATCGAAACGAAGCGGTCGATATGGGTGATGCCCAGCCAATGGAACACATCCGGCATCAGCGATTGAAAGCGCATGTCCTGGACGCCGGCCACACATTCGGTACGCTCGAAATAGGCCTCGGCGGTGTCGCCCGCGGGATTGCGTTTGCGGGCGTTGTAGACAAGGAACTTCGTCACTTCACCCAGCGCGCGGCCTTCCTTGCGGTTATAGACGATCAGTCCGGCGCCGCCGTTCTGCGCCTCGATCACGCATTCCTCGATCCCATGGGTCAGGTACGGGCGGCAGGTGCAGATGTCGCTGCCAAAGACGTCAGAGCCATTGCACTCATCATGGACACGGCAGGCGACGCGGTGGTCCTTGCTCCACAGCGCATGGGGCTCCCCGAAGATGTAAAGCGTGATCGAGCCGATGGGCGGCAGAAACACCTTGAGGTCCGAGCGGGTCACAAGCTCTGGAAACATGCCGCCTGTGTACTCATCCAGCGCGCGGCGCAGCGACACCTCGTTCTCCTTGAGGCGACGGGCGAGACCGGGGAGGTACCAGACAGGCTCGATCGCGATCTTGGTGACGTTGGCCTCCCCCCCCGGCGTCAGGATATGGCCGTCGGGGACAAGCCGGCCATCGCGCAGCGCGTCTTTGAACTCCGGCAGCATGATCCGCGCCTTGGTGATCGCGATGGTGGGCTGGATCGGCGCGCCGGCCGCAAACTCCTTCGCGAACATATCGGCCACGATATGGCCGTAAGGATCCATAGAGACGATCTTGTCCTCCCCCTCCCATTGCGGGAAGGGGCCGATGGTGGTCGACGGGCGGGTCAGCGCGAGGTCGGGGCGGTGGACTGGGCTAAGATCGCCGCTGGCTATGGCCAGCGCGCGGTAGACGCCGTAACTCCCCGAATGCGCGCCGATCACGTTGCGCTGGCCGCCGGACATGCCGCCGATGACCGGCCCGCGGGCCTGAGCGCCGGGGGCGCCCCAGTTGATCTCAGCTGGCTTGCGGCTGCCGCTTGGCGGGTGCGTCGCCAGGACAATGTGTCGGATATCGGTCATGGGGTCCTTTGCCTCAGACAAATGGGACGGGCTTACCCCGCCCACGTTCAACGGTCTGGGACGCGGGTTTCAACACTTTTCGCGCGTTTTCGCCGCAGCGCGGCGGAAAAGGCGCTGGATCCTAGCCAAGTTCTAGGCTTGTCACGGCAAAAAAGCGCGTATCGCCCGTCGGGCGCGGCGCCGGGCCGCGCACCATTCGGGCCGTCTTGAAGCCCGGCAGAAGCCCGCGCGCGGTGGCCAGCGCGCCAAGACCGGTCGCGGCCTCGGGCACGTCGATCAGAACGGGGCCGGGAAAAAGCGTCGCACAATGGTCGAAAAGCCGCGCTGCAACCCCGGCCTCTTCGGCCCAGAACGGGCCGATCTTGGCGCCCTCGCGGCAGCGGCGGACGGTTGCCATGGCGACGATCTTGGACGCGGCCTCCACCACCAGCGTCACCCGCGGCGGGCCAGGCGCAAACCAGGCGCCAAGGTAGCGGGGTTTCGCGACGCCCGAGGCTGCCCCCTCTATCGCGATCAGCGCCGGGACGTCGCTTTCCGTGGCCGGGCGCGCGTCAGGCGCGTGCGCGCCCGGCACCGTGCCGGCGAAGCGCGTCGTACCACCCGTGCGCAGAAACCCGGAGGCTGCATAATTGTCCTGTTGCGCCTCAACCCCGTCGAGCCCGATGCTGCGCGGCCCGGCATGCCCCAGGGCGTGTCGCCAAAGCGCCAGGCCGATGCCCCGGCCGCGATCGCTGGGGCGCACGATGTAGAGCCCAAGAAACGCGAAGGTCGGCGTGTGGTTGACCACCGAAATCGCCGCCACGGGCTGTCCAGCATCGTCAAGGGTGACGAAAAAACCATCCGGCTCGGCGGCAAAAAACGCCGCCGCGTCGTCAAGCCCGGGGTTCCACCCCTCTGCCGCCGCCCAATCCAGCATCGTGTCAAGCGCGTCGCGCGGCGCTGTCCGGTGTTGCATCAGCGCGCCAGCGCGTCGCGCAGCGGCGTCGGCGCGGCTGGGCGGGCGCGCAAATCGCGTTGCGAAAGAAGGTTCAAAAGAGGCCCTTTCATAAAATCCCGGCCACGGCGCCGTCGCTGCGGCGCAGCGCTTGATGCGCGCAAGTCTGGCACAAGACGGCCCGGCTTTGCCAGAACGTGCGATGACCAGCGCCGAGCGCGCGGCGCGTTGTTTCAAAAACGCCGCGATGATTATCTGGTCGGCGATGAGACCGGGAGAGCCGCCCGCCCGTCCGAGCGACGCGTCAAAGCCGACCCCATGGGTCATGAGCGTTCTCCTAACGGCTTTCATCGTGTGGGGCCAACATCACAGACCCCGTTGGCCAACGGAGAGCGGCCGCCCCGATCACAGCATGTCGGTTCCGCGCAGTCTGGAAATCGTTTGGCGAACGCGTCAAATTGGTGGCCCCGCGCGCGGTTGTGATCCAATCGATGCGGTCGCCGGCGATCACGCCCGTGGGCAGCCCGGGCGGGGGTCGGGCTTTCCGCCGCGCCTTCGGGCCTGGCGCTCAACGCGGCCTATGCGTCAATCGCCAGCGAACTCACGGCAAGGGTCGGCGGGGCTCATATTAGGCGGCACCAGAGACCATCAGAAACGGCCTGCGCACAGACGCATCCGGGGTTTGGGGTCGAGCGCATGCCCGCCGCGGGCGACATCGCCAGCCCGTTCGGGCAAGGGATGCAAACGCCGTCGCCATCCGCTGGGGCGGCCTTTTCCGCGACCGGATGGGCGCTGTCGCCTGCCAAAACGCCGTAGGTTCGCGGCGGAGGCGGTGCCGACCGGGGGGCGTTGCCCCCCGCTCACCCCGCCACCCGGGCCAAGCGGACACATCCCCGGCGCCGGGGTGCGCAGCGTCGTCCGCCTGGCCGCCGGTGTTGGCGGTCTTTCTGGCCGCGCCCATCGCGATGACCGTGGTGGCCAGCTTTCTGGGACGCCGCGGCCTTGGCAACGCCCCCTTCATCTTCTGGGCGCTATCGATGAACCTGTTGAGTGGCTTTTGTTCAGCGATTTCCGCGTGATCCTTGCCCTCGCCCACCCCGATACGCTGTGTAACGCGGCCCCAATCTTCATCGCGATGATGCGGATTGCTGGTCGAGGCTGCGGCGGATGTCGGCGCATTCGGCCGGCGGACGCTTTGGCATGTCATCACCCCGCTGACCAAGCCGGGGGTCAGGCTCGGGGCGAATTTTGGCGTGGCGCGGGTGATGGGGGGGTTTTTGCCGACCGCTGGGCTGTTGCGGTGGCGGCAGCGGGCGCTTGGGTCCGACGCGGGGCAAGGGATGGTCCGATGGCGATCCCGCCGCTTGTGGCCTTGGCGCGAAAGATTGCAGAGGCGCGTGGTATCGGATGCGCCGACGACACTGGCCTTAAGGTGCTGCGGCGGCCTGCGATGCGCTGTTCTTGGGATCGGACGGGCGGCTTACCGCCTTGCGGCACGCGCCGGTGTGCGGTTTTCCTTTGGGACGATGCTTTCCGTCTCGGTCCCAGTGCTTGAGGACGCTATCCGCCCCGACACGGCACGTATTGGCGACGGTTGCGGCGGGCGAAGCTGCGGATAAGGTGCAAGGCGACGTGCTGCGCTGCGCGGGGATAAGCCATGTCTCCGCGACGGCGGGGCTGCCACGGCATCGCTGTCGATGGTTTTGGCATAAGGAGGGGTGGGGATGGCAGGGCGGCACAATTTGACCATCGCGGCGGACCGGCTTTGGCAAAGCTTGGCAGAAATGGCCGAGATCGGCCCCGGTATCGCCGGCGGCAACAACCGTCAGGCGCTGACCGACGCGGATGGCAAGGCGCGGCGTCTTTTGCAGCGCTGGTGCGAGGACGCGGGCTGCACCATGGCGCTTGACCAGATGGGAAACATGTTTGCGACCCGCCCCGGCACCGATGCCGACGCGCTTCCGGTCTATGTCGGCTCTCATCTCGACACCCAGCCGACGGGCGGGCGCTATGACGGCGTGTTGGGGGTGCTGGGTGGATTGGAAATCATTCGTACTTTGAATGAGTTGGACATCAAGACCAAGCATCCCATCGTTGTGACCAACTGGACCAATGAGGAAGGCACACGGTTCGCGCCGGCGCTGTTGTCCTCGGGCGTTTTTGCGGGCGTTCATGACCAGGATTGGGCCTATGACCGGACCGATGCGGAGGGGGCGCGCTTCGGCGACGCGCTCAACCGGATCGGCTGGCGCGGTGAGGAGGCGGTGGGCGCGCGCAAGATGCACGCCTTTTTTGAGCTGCACATCGAACAGGGCCCGATCCTGGAGGCGGAGGGCAAGGAGATCGGCGTCGTCACCCACGGCCAGGGCTTGCGCTGGATCGAGGTGACGGTGGAGGGCCGCGCCGCGCACACAGGCTCTACCCCGATGCCGATGCGCCGGAACGCGGGCCTTGGCATGGCGCGGATCCTTGAGGCGTTAGAGGCGATTGCGCGCGACCATGCGCCGGACGCCGTGGCGGCGGCGGGGCATATCGACGTCTACCCCAACTCTCGCAATGTGATCCCCGAAAAGGTCGTTCTGACCGCTGACCTCCGCTCCCCCATTTTGGAGGTCATTTTGGATATGGAAGCGCGGCTGGAGGCCGAGGCGCGTGCAATTTGCGACGCCTTGGGGTTGCGGGTTCGGTTTGAGGTCGTCGGCGGGTTCGATCCCGTGACGTTCGATCCAGCCTGCGTCGGCGCGGTGCGCGACGCGGCCGAGACGCTGGGGCTTGGTCACCGGGACATTGTCTCGGGCGCGGGGCACGATGCCTGCGCGATCAGCCGGGTGGCGCCGACGGCGATGGTGATGTGCCCCTGCGTCGACGGTTTGTCGCACAACGAGGCGGAAGAGATCACCAAGGACTGGGCCGCGGCGGGGGCCAATGTTTTATTGCATGCGGTCCTAAGCATGGCCGAGATCGTGGAGTGATCCGATGACAACCAAAGTGATCAAAGGCGGGATCGTCTGCACGGCGGACCGCAGCTGGGACGCCGATGTTCTGATCGAGGATGAGAAAATCCGGCGCATCGCCCCCGACCTTTCGGGCGACGAGGTTATCGACGCGACGGGCGCCTACGTCATTCCGGGCGGCATTGACCCGCATACGCATATGGAGATGCCCTTTATGGGCACCGAGGCCGCCGAGACCTTCGAGACGGGCACCTGGGCCGCGGCCACCGGCGGCACCACCATGTTGGTCGATATCTGACTGCAGGGCGCCGCTGGCTCAATCGTCGATGGAAATAACGCATGGCAACGGAAAGCGGCGCAGCGGATCTGTTCGGACATCGGCTATCACATGGCGATTACCGGCTGGAACGAGCAAATCTTTGACGAGATGAAAACCGCCGTCGACATGGGCGTGAACAGTTTCAAGCACTTCCTCGCCTATAAGGGCGCGCTGATGGTGGAGGATGACGAGATGTTCGCCTCCTTCAAGCGCTGCCGGGAATTGGGCGCGCTGCCCATGGTGCATGCCGAAAATGGCGATCTGATCGCGGATCTACAGCAGGATATGCTGGCACGGGGGATTACCGGCCCCGAGGGCCACGCCTATTCCCGCCCGCCGGAGCTGGAGGGCGAGGCCGCGCCCCGCGCGATCACCATCGCCGATGCCGCGGGCGTGCCGCTTTACATCGTGCATGTCTCCTGCGAGCAGGCGCATGAGGCGATCCGGCGGGCGCGGCAAAAGGGGATGCGCGTTTATGGCGAGCCGTTGATCCAGTATCTGACCATGGACGACAGCGTCTATTTCACCGGCGACTGGATGCACTCTGCCCGGCGTGTGATGTCGCCGCCCTTTCGCAGCAAAGAGCATCAAGACGGGCTTTGGGCCGGGTTGCAGTCCGGCAGTTTGCAGGTCGTCGCCACCGATCACTGTGCGTTCTCAAGTGAGCAGAAGCTGCGCGGCAGGGACGATTTTTGCCTGATCCCCAACGGCTCCCACGGGGTGGAGGAGCGGTTGGCGGTGCTGTGGACCACCGGTGGTGAAACCGGACGGCTGACACCGAA
>CALCPC010000740.1 GCA_937900975.1 uncultured Paracoccaceae bacterium | reverse complement strand
GTCACCGCCAATCCCGATAAATATAAACAAACGCTCTCTGAACAATACTAACAAACCAAAACAACAATCCAAGGCGGAACCGACAAACAGCCCATAACAGGGGCGGCAGTGGATTGATCATCACTAACGCCCGCCAGGGGAGAGGCAGTTTTCTCCGTTATCATGACGGGCGTGCGGTCAACAACTGTTCAGCGACGGTACTGCTTTGCAAAACGCCTGGAGTGGTGAGTATGCGGGCCTCGCGACCGTCGAGAATACGAAGATGACAAACGGTTTCGGGCCTCGAATATGTCGCCTGAAACATTCTCAACCTCTCTGATTGGCGCGCACGGGGCTTGGTGTTCACAGGAGCACGGCCCCTATGCGCCCTGATGAGAGACTTTGGATTTTGCAAAAAAAATCAGGGATTTCACCGTTCGGGATCTTGCGAGTGCCGCAGCTGGCTGGTGCGGAGGAAGCAGGGCGTTGCGTTGCGGGTGCTCGAATTCTCGGTAGGCCGCGGGTTTTGGAGCCATTTCTAGCCGCGCAGTTACCGCAAACCCGGTCAAAGGCTCGGTACCTGACCGACGTTTATTCGCGGATCGCGAACCGCAGAAGTTTCATGGATCCAGACGGGGGCTGCCTTCTGGGACCAGCGTCTGATCAGCTGCGGGGCGTCGCCATCGATGGAATTGATATGGCTCGAAGCGGCCAGCGCTTTGCGCAAGGGGGCTGAGCGAGATCCGGAGTTGCTGTGCCAAGGATCGAAATTTGTGCAGAAAAATTGCCCATCCGCTTGCGCGCCGTCCCGGATCTGGTGCCGGGCTTCAATGATATGTGCGGCGGATGGATCTGGGATCAGTGAGGCATCAGCGGGGACCGTGGCGGAGGTTCCAAAATCGGTCTGCCGCGGTGCGGAGGCCGCGCCTGTTTCCCGTCCGACGCCGGCCGGACCCTGAGCGGCGCCATGCTGTCTCTGACCACGCAGAGGCAGGATGCGGCCTGGCGGGCCCAACGGGGGCGGTGCTGAGACGCAGAGTGGGGTGGCGCGGATCCAAGGGGCGTGGAAAGATGCGGGGCGGACGGTATCAGGGGGGGACAGCATGATCCAGGACATAGCCAAAGCGATGCCGCATGGTGGATGGGTTTGATGGGGGGTGTCCGGATCACCTGGTATGGGCACGCAGCCTTTGGGGTGGTGCCCGATCAGGGCCCGCGTGTAATCACCGACCCTTACACGCCCGCAGGCGTTGGCTATCCGCCGATCCGAGACAGTGCCGACCTCGTCCTGGTCTCTTCGGACGATGACGATGCGCATTGCCGCGCCGATCTGATTGCCGGCACGCCAGCGGTCCTGAATGCGCTGGAGGTCGCGCTTGGCGCCGGCGAGGCGACGAAAGCGGGCCTGACGGTCCGGGCGATCGCTGCGGCGGAATGGGACGGGCATCCCGACCGCGCCGTGCCGGGCCAAAACGGCATGTACCGGTGGGAGATGGAGGGGATCCGGTTCGCGCATATGGGCGATGTCGGCAACCCGCTGACTTCGGCGCAGCAGGGCTTTTTTGAGGGGACGGACGTGCTCTTTGCTCTCGCGGGCGGCTATCTTACGATCCTTTTGCCGGATCTGATGGAGATGATCGAAAGGGTGCGCCCGAAACTGATCATTCCGATGCATTTTCGCACCCTGACCTACCGGCCCCGCAACACGCTGTGGATTGAGAGCTTCCTTCAGCATTTCGACCCATCCGACGTCGATTTTGCCTGCGATCATACGGTGCGGCTCTGCGCCGCGGACATTCCGACGCAGACCCGTGTCCTGGTGATGGACTACCTGCGCTAGACCGGACGGCGCGCCGGGGTTTATGCTTTGCCAGCAGACCCCGGGCTGTACGACCGGGGAGAGACAAGGCCGGAGACACGGCCGAACATGTCCAAAGGGGGACCCAATGGTTAAGTCTATCGGTTTTTTGACCGTATCGGCGTTGGCGCTGGTCGCGGGGGCGGCGCTGTCGCAAGATGTTGCGCGCGAAGACACGGTGATCTTCGACCTCGACCGCACGATTAAAGACCCGGATAACTTCAACTGGCTGACGCCCGGGACAAAGCGGATGCACGGCGCGCATCAAACCATGTGGGAGCCGCCCTTTATTCTGAATTACGCAACCGGGGCGCTGGATCCCTGGCTTGCTACGGGCTTTACCGCCAATGCCGACAGCACCCAATTCACCATCAACCTGCGGGAGGGCGTGACCTGGTCCGACGGGGAGGCGTTCGACGCCGACGATGTGGTGTTCACGGTCAACATGGCGCTCAACAACGCCGAAATCTCATCGCGTGAGGCGTCGACGGTGCGCGCACAGGTGGAAAGCGTGGAGAAGCTTGGCGATCTTTCGGTCGGCTTCACGCTGAAGGCGGCGAACCCCCGCTTTATCGTTGAGAATTTCGGCGTCCGGATCTTTGGGTCGTTCCTGATCATGCCTGAGCATATTTGGGCGGGCGAGGACCCGGCGACCTTCGCCTTTAATCCGCCCATCGGAACGGGGCCCTACACCTTTACCAGTGCTGCGACCAACCGCGCGATCTGGGATCGAAACGACGATTGGTGGGGCGCCAAAACTGGGTTTATGGATTTGCCGGCGCCAGAACGGGTGATCTTTTTGGAATCGGGCGGGGCGGAAAGCCGCGCGCAGTTGATGGCGACCAACCAGCTTGATGCCGCGCAGAACGTCTCGGTCGGCACGTTCGAGGCGATCCGTGCGCAAAACGACAAGGTCATCGCGTGGTACGACGATTACCCTTACGCCTCGTCGGACCCTTGTGCGCTGTAGTTGGAGATCAAGACTGCTCTGGCTCTCTGGGACGATCCTGCGTTGCGCAAAGCGGTGGCCTTGATCATCGACCGCACGCAAATCGCCAACATTGCGGCGGAGGGGGCGACCGTGCCCTCGCAAACGATGTTCGCCCAGTATGGCTCTATGGCGCCCTTTATCGATGCGGTGGTCTCGGCCGGCTACGGGTTGCCAGCGCGGGGCGACGCGGCGGCGGGCCAAGCGCTGATCGAGGCTGCGGGCTACACCAAAGGCTCAGACGGGATTTATGAGAAGGACGGCGCCGATCTGGCCGTGAAGATCCACGTCAACTCTGCCTCGACGGAATACACGCGCACCATCGACATCATTGTCGAGCAACTGAACCGCGCCGGCATTGCGGCCAGCGCGGTGCCGGTGGAGAATGGCGTATTCTGGGGCGAGGTTCTGCCCTTCGGTGCCTTTGAGATGAGCTATAGCTGGCTCTCCTGCGGGTCGGTCAATGAGCCCTGGGCGTCGATGGGCCGGTACACCGTCAAAGACGTCGTCCCGGTGGGAGAGCGGTCGCCAGGGTTCAACAACACCGCCCGCTGGGACGGCCCGGCGGCAGAAGCCTACACCGCCGTCGTCGATAAAATGGCAGATCTGCCGCTTGGCGATCCGTCCAAACCGGGGCTGGTGGCCGAGGCTTATCAGCATCTCGATGCCGAGATGCCGTTCATCCCGCTGGTGCAATCCTTCAAGCTTTTGCCGATGAACACGACCTATTGGACAGGCTGGCCAACGGCCGACAACAACTATAACCATCCGTTTTTCTGGTGGAACCACACCCACCAGATCATTCACAACCTTGAAAAAACGGGCGGCTGAGACGGCGCGAGGGGCGGGGATGCGCCGCCCCTTTGGGCGCGTCGATAACGGCATAGGGCAGGGTGTGTGATGGGCCGGATCCCGCGCGCCTACCTGGTCAACCGGCTGATCACGCTTGGCCTCACGGTGTTTATCGCCGCGACGCTGATTTGGATCATCCCGCGTCTTTCGCCGGTCGATCCCGCCGAGATCATGCTCGGCCGCATGGCCGCCGGTGCCGGCGCCGTGGCCAACAGTGAAGAGATTTTGGCGCAGCTTCGCGCCAATTTCGGCCTCGAAGACCCGCTGCTGGTACAATACACCAAATATCTTTGGAACATCGTAACCTTCGATTTCGGCATCTCGACCGCGACTTTTCCCACCAGCGTGGCCAGCCTGATCGCCCAGGCCTTGCCCTGGACGCTGGGGCTGATGATCCTGTCCTTGGTCATCACCTTCTTGATCGGCAACCTTCTTGGCGCCCTGATGGTGTGGGAGGAGAGCCCGAACTTGGTCAAGGTTGCGATCCCCGCCGCAATGGTCTTCACCTCGATCCCGCCGATCCTGTCAGGGCTCCTTTTGATGTGGGTCTTTGCGGCTAAGCTGCAGTGGTTCCCCTTGACCGGCGCCTACGGCCTGACGGTAGAGCCGGGCTGGACCTGGGATTTTACGCTGTCGGTGATCGAACATGGCACGCTGCCCGCGCTTTCGATCGTGATCGTGACCTTCGGCTTTTGGGCGTTGGGGATGCGAGGCCTGATGATCACCGTGCAGGGCGAGGATTACGTGACGCTGGCCAAGGCCAAGGGGTTGCGACCGCGGGCGATCCTCTATCGCTATATGATCCGCAATGCGATCTTGCCCCAGATCACGGCGTTCGCGCTTAAGATCGGGCTTTTGATTGCGGGTCAGGTCCTGGTCGAACGGATCTTTGCCTATAACGGCATGGGCAAACTGCTCTATGACGCGATCCTCGATCAGGATTTCCCCGTGATCCAGGGTGTCAGCTACGTCATTATCTTGATGACGGCGCTGTCGGTGTTTTTGGTCGATCTCATTTACCCTTTCATCGACCCGCGCATCCGACATGAGGCGCGTCCATGACCGACGCGCCGCTGACCAAGGCTGAGGATCGCCGTCGCGCCCGCCGCATCCGCCGGTTCGACAACCCCTGGCTCAATCCAAAGCTGTTTTGGGGCGCTGGGTTGCTGCTTGGCATCGTGATCCTGGGGCTTCTTGGCCGCGTCTTCTGGGACCCCGATTTGGTGTTCGTGGGCTCGGCGATGCCGAAACTGCCGCCGCCGGGGTTTGAAAACCTGCGGGGGCAGGGCGGCACTTTTGCCCATCCTCTCGGCACCGAAGGCTCTGGGCGGGACATGTTTGCGCTGATCGTGATTGCTGCGCCGAACTCGCTTTTTGTCGGCCTTCTCGCGTCGCTAATCGGGATGAGCGTCGGCATCACGCTTGGCTTTACCTCCGGCTTTGTCGGGGGCCGCACCGATGACGTGATCCGCGTGCTTTCGGATGTCATGATCACGATCCCACCGCTTCTGATCCTGGTGGTGTTCCAGTCGGCCTTTGGCGATGTCGGGCTGACGATGATGGCGCTTTTGATCGCGGGGTTTGTGTGGCAATCGCCCACCCGGCTGATCCGCGCGCAGGTCCTGTCGATGAAACAATCCGGCTATGTGCAGATGGCCCGGCTGTCGGGCGCCTCGACCGCGCACATCATGTTTCGAGAGATGCTGCCAAACCTCGTGCCCTATCTCTTCGGCTCGTTCATCGCCAACGTCACCACCGCCATCGTCACCGCCGTCGGGTTGGAGGTTCTGGGCCTCGGGCCGCAACGCATTCCGACGCTTGGCCGCGTGATTTATGAGGCGATCAACTCCGGCGCGCTGATCCAGAACCTTTGGTGGTGGTGGGGGATCCCGACGCTGCTTTTGGCGGTGATGTTCATCGGCCTTTTGCTGATCAATCTCGGGTTGGATGAGGTGTCGAACCCGCGGCTTCGGAAACTGCGGCTATGAGCGCGGTAACGCTGACGGATCTTTCGGTGGAGTTTCCGACGGCCAAGGGCGTGGTCCACGCGGTTGCGGACCTGTCGCTTTCGGTGGCCAAGGGCCGGCGCGTTGGCTTTATCGGGGAAAGCGGATCGGGCAAGACGACCACAGCCCTTGCCGTGATGCGGATGCTGGCAGAGCCCGGGCGCGTGGCGGCAGGCACCATCCGGCTGGGTGACACGGACATTTTGGCGCTGAGCGACGCGGATATGCGCCGCACCCGGCTGTCGCGCGTCAGCTACATTCCACAGGGCGCCATGAACTCCCTCAACCCTGTAATGCGGGTCGAAAACCAGCTTTGGGACGGGATTACAGCGCATGAGGGCGTGACCGACAAAGCGGTTTTGCGCCAACGCGCCGACGCGGCCTTGGCCAGTGTCGGCCTGCCCGAACGCACCGGCGCGCTTTACCCGCACGAGCTTTCGGGCGGTATGAAACAGCGCGTTTGCATCGCGCTTGGCGTCCTGCTCCGCCCCGATCTGATTATTGCGGATGAGCCGACCAGCGCGCTTGACGTCGTCACGCAGCGCCAAGTGATGCACACGCTCAAGGCCGTGCAAGAGGAGATCGGCGCCGGCCTGATCCTGATCGGCCACGACATGGGACTGATGGCGCAATCGGTGGATGAGCTTGCGGTGCTGAAAGACGGCGTTTTGGTCGAATTCGGTCCCGTGCGGCGCATCTTGGAGCGTCCTGAGCATCCCTATACCAGGGCGCTCATCTCCTCGGTCCCGCTGGTCGGCGGCGACAGTTTTCTCGGCAGCGACCGGCAAGCACCGCCAAGCGGTCGCGCCAGGCCAGGCGTGCCGCTTTTGGCGTTTCGCGGGGTTTCCAAAACCTATGGCGACACCACGGCGCTGCATCCGATGTCCTTCACGCTGGACGGGGCTGTGCCCAAAATCATCTCGATTGTCGGGCAATCGGGCTCTGGCAAGTCGACGCTTGGCGCGCTGATGCTGGGGTTCACGGGGCCCAGCACGGGCACCGTCGCGTTTGAGGGCCAGGACATCGCGACCATGGACCGCGCCCGCGCGCTGACCTTCCGCAAGGATGTTCAGGCCGTCTTTCAGGACCCTTACGCCTGTTTCAACCCGTTCTATCGGGTCAACCACGCGCTGAGTTTTCCGTTCAAACGCTTCGGCTACGCCAAGAATGCGGCAGATCTTCAAACCAAGATGGAGGAGGCTTGCACCGCCGTCGGTCTCGACCCCGGTTTGGTCCTCGGACGTTATCCGCATCAGCTTTCGGGGGGGCAACGCCAGCGGTTGATCGTGGCGCGGGCGCTGATGCTGTCGCCGAAACTGTTGATCGCGGACGAGCCTGTGTCGATGGTCGATGCTTCGCTGCGCGCGACGATCCTGAAAAACATCTATGATCTGAAGGAACGCTACGGGATCTCGATTGTCTACATCACCCACGATCTTGCCACCGCCTATCACGTCAGCGACTACGTCATCGAGCTCTACCAGGGCCGG
>CALCPC010000739.1 GCA_937900975.1 uncultured Paracoccaceae bacterium | reverse complement strand
TAGCCCGGCATCGGCACGGTGGGGGAGCCGATTTTGACGGGAAGCGGCTCTAGCCCCATCGGGTTGCCGACGATGGTGTAGCCGGTTTCGGTTTGCCACCAATGGTCTATGACGGGCACGCCAAGCTTGGCCTCGGCCCAGCGGATCGTGTCGGGATCCGCCCGTTCGCCGGCCAGAAACAGCGACCGCAGCCCGGACAGATCGTAATCGGCGATCAGCGCGCCTTCGGGATCGACCCGCTTGATGGCGCGAAACGCGGTCGGCGCCGTAAAAAGACTGGCCACTTTGTGTTCGGATATCACCCGCCAGAACGTGCCGGCATCGGGGGTGCCGACGGGCTTGCCCTCAAAAACGACCGTGGTCGCGCCGTAAAGAAGCGGCGCGTATGTGATATAGGAATGCCCCACCACCCAGCCGACATCGGAGGCCGCCCAAAACACCTCGCCCGGGCGGATGTCGTAGATGTTCTCCATGCTCCAATGCAGCGCCACGGCATGTCCGCCGGCAGGCCTGACCACGCCTTTGGGCTGGCCCGTCGTGCCAGAGGTATAGAGGATGTAGAGCGGGTCCGCGCCGCCAACGGGCACGGGTGCGGCGGGGGTCGCACCCTCCTGAAACGCCGCCCAGTCGTGATCGCGGGGCCCGAGTTCGGCCTCCGCCTCGGGCCGCTGCAGGATTACGCAGAAATCGGGGCTGTGCGCGGATTGCTGGATCGCCGCGTCGAGGAGCGGTTTGTAGGGCACGATCCGCCCCGGCTCGATCCCGCAGGAGGCGGACAGGATCGCCTTGGGTGTCGCGTCGTCCAGCCGCACGGCCAGCTCATGCGCGGCGAACCCGCCGAAAACAACCGAATGCACCGCGCCGATCCGCGCGCAGGCCAGCATCGCCACCACCGCCTCTGGGATCATCGGCATATAGATCACCACGCGGTCGCCCTTGGTGACCCCGCGCGCGGCCATCGCGCCGCCCAGCTTGGCCGTCAGATCCTGCAACTCGGCATAGCTGATGGTGCGCTGCGTGCCGGTCACGGGGCTGTCGTAAATGATCGCGGCCTGCGCGCCGCGCCCGGAAGCGACATGGCGGTCGACGGCGTTGGCGCAGGTGTTCATCTCACCATCGACATACCATTGGTAGATGGGCGCGTTCGACGCGTCGAGCGCGCGCGTCGGCGGCGTGGTCCAGTCGATCCGCGTCGCCGCCTCCAACCAGAAGGCTTCTGGATCGCGCTGACACGCCTCAAAGGTCTCGCGATAGGCCATTTCACCCCCTTCGGTCGCGTTTTGAGGTATTTGGCCCGGGCGTCGCGGCCTTCGCAAGCGAAGAATGTCGGCGCCATGCGCGGCGAGCGATCCTGCCAAAAGGCGGCGCAGGCTGCCCGGTTGCAAAGAGCCGCGCCCCGCGCGGGCCCTAGGATCCGGGTTTCGCCCCGATCTCGATCACGGGACCGCCTGCCGCCTCTGCGTCGGCGCGATCATGGGTGACCATAACGACGGGAAGCGCGCGCGCTGCGGAAAACACCAAGTCGCGGATTTGCCGGCGGCGGTCGGCGTCCAGCCGCGCGAAAGGCTCATCAAGCAACAGCGCATCGGGCGCGCTCAACAACATCCGCATCAGCGCCACGCGCGCCTTCTGGCCACCCGACAACGTGGCGGGATCGCGCGGTCCGAAATCTTCCAGCCCGACCTCGCGCAAAGCCGCGTCGACGCGCGCGCGCCGGTCGCGGGTGCCGGGCGGCAGGCCGAAGGCGAGATTACCGGCAACGGTGAGATGCGGAAAGAGAAGGTCGTCCTGAAACAGGATGCCGACCTTCCGCGCAGCGGTGGGCAGACCGGTAAGCTCCCGCCCATTCAGGCGGATCGATCCTTCGCCCCGAAACGCCGCCGGCAAGGTTCCAATCGCAAAGGCCAGAAGCGTTGACTTTCCAACGCCCGAAGGACCCATCACGGTCAGCACTTGGCCCGGCGGAATATGGGCGTCGAGCGTCACCAGCGGCTCTGCCCCACGCCAGGTCGCGACCCGTTCGGACCGCAGCCCCCGCTCAGCCATGCAACAGGCCCTGGCGCCGGCGCCACAGGATCCGCGGCAAAAGCAGCGCAAGCATGAAGGGCAAAAGCGCCGCCAGCGTTTGCACCAAACCAAAGACGCCAATCGCGCGCCGGTCGCCGCCGGCGGCCAGGGCCACGGCCTCGGTGGTGAGCGTCACGACCGTACCGCCGCCGGCCAAAAGCGTCGGCAAATACTGTCCGACCGACACCGCGATGCCGACGGCCATCGCGGTCAGGACCGGCGCCAGCAGCATCGGCAGCCGCACCTGCCATAGAACGCGCCCTGCCCCATGCCCCAGTGCTGCGGCAATCGTGGCGTGGCGCGTGTCCCAGGCCCGCCAAGGATCGCCGAGCGACAAAAAGACGTAAGGCAGCACGAAAACCACATGCGCCAGGATCACCGCCCCCCGGCTTTGGTCCCAACCGCTCCAAATCAACAGCGTCGCAAGCCCGGGCAGAAACGCCGTCTGCGGCACCAAAAGGGGGAGGTACAGAAGCGTTGTTCCCGTGGTGCCAAGGCGAAGACCGCGGCGATGCTCGGTTTCAAGCCACCCAAGGCACAGCGCCAAGGCGCTCAGCGTGGCACTGGCCGCGATCACCGCCGTCTCGCCCGCCGCACGGCCAAGACCCGGGCCATGACGCGCCCAACTGCGCCAGGTCAGCGTATCGGGCCAAGCCTCGGGGAAGGCCCAAAACCCCGCCACCGACCAAAGCGTCAGCGCAGCAAGCCCCGCCAGCACCGCCAGCGCCGAGGCCGCGCCCAGCGTCAGCCCAAGCGCCCTGAACCCAAGATCGACCGCGCCACGGCCGCGCGCACCCCGCGCAGCCCATCTCCGCCCGGCCCGCGCACCCAGTGCCGCCGCCGCAAGCAGCCGGTGGCTGAGATCGGGAGCGCTGATCCAGCGGGTGATCTGGACCGACAGCGTCGGCGGCGTGTTGGGGCCCAGGATCACGGCGACATCGACAACCGACATCGAGTAGGCCAAGACGGCATAAACCGGCAGGCGGATCTGCGCGTAGATCCGCGGAAAGACGACCTTCAACCAGCCCATGACGCGCCCATAGCCAAGCGCCCGCGCCACGGTCATCGATCGTGTCACATCCGCCTGCCCCAAGGCCGCAAGCGTCATCAGCAAGAGAAACGGGATCTCTTTGGCCACCAGCCCCGCCATCAGCGCAAGCCCCGCGGGATCCTGGACCACCAGGACATCCGGGGGTCGATCCCATCCCGTGATCTCGGGCGACACCGCGCGGACAATCCAACCCGACGGCGCGATCAGAAAGGCCAGTCCAAAGGCCGCCGCCGCATGGGGAACGGAGAGAAGCGGCGAAAGC
>CALCPC010000738.1 GCA_937900975.1 uncultured Paracoccaceae bacterium | reverse complement strand
GGGTCGGCCGCTGAAGATGGCGCCGGCCCATTCGGACATGACAGCCGCCGGCTGCCGTTGGGGGGCAAGCTGGGGACTGGAGGTTCCGCTCTATTTCGCGCCGTCGGAAGACTTTGTCGAAACGCCGACCCTGCGCCGGTCGAATGCCTTTGAAATCGTGGCTGAGGAATGCAGGGCCGTCCGGCAGAGCGTGGGCCTTCTCGACATTTCGGGCTTCTCCCGGTTTGAGGTCACCGGCCCCCAAGCGGAGGCCTGGCTTGACAAGATGATGGCCAGCAGACTGCCCGGGCCGGGGCGCGCGAAACTGGCCCCGATGCTGTCGGGCGAAGGCAAGTTGAAAGGCGACTTGACCCTGTTCAACTGGGGCGACGGCACCTGGTGGATCATGGGCAGCTATTACCTGCGCGAATGGCACATGCGCTGGTTCCATGACCATCGCATCGCCGGGGTCGATCTGCGCGACATCGCCGATGCAACGGTGGGCTTCAGCCTGGCGGGCCCGAACAGCCTAAAGGTTCTGGAAAAGCTGACCGACGGCCCGATCGCCGATCTGCCGTTCATGGGATGTGGCAGCTTTGACATTGGTCTGATCCGGGCGCGGGTGGGCCGTCTTTCGGTCGCGGGCGAACGCGGCTATGAAATCCATTGTTCCGCCGACGCGCATATCGCCCTGCGCCAAGCGCTTTTGGAGGCCGGCGCCGATCTGGGGATCCGCGAATACGGGTTCAACGCGCTGCTAAGCCTGCGGCTGGAAAAAAGCTTCGGCATCTGGTCGGCGGAGTTCACGCAGGCCTATACGGCGGCTCAGACCGGAATGGACCGGTGGATCGACTGGTCCAAGGCGTTTCTCGGCAAGGACGCCGCGATCCGGGAACGCGATGGGGCCAAAAGCGCCCAGGTGTTGGTCACGGTCGAGATCGACAGCACGGATGCGGATGCCAGCGGCTATGAACCGGTCTGGAAGGACGACAGGCGCGTCGGCTTTGTCACCTCGGGCGGGTACGGGCATACGGTTCGGAAATCGCTGGCGATGGCGATGGTTGACCGCGACTGCGCGGCTGAGGGCACGGCGCTTCGGATCCACGTCGTCGGCATCGAGAAACCGGCGCGCGTCATCGCCCCCTCACCCTATGATCCGAAGGGTCTGGCGATGCGTGGATAGCTGACCATGCAGCGCCAGACAGACACCACGGCAGGCCGCCGCGCCAGACGCAAACGCGGCCGCGACGCAGGCAGCGCGCCGGCGCCCAAGAGGGACGTGAACTATCGCACCCTGCGCAATCCGTTTCCGCCGATGAATGTGTTTTCGGCGGATGAGATCGCCAACATGCACGCCGCCGCGTTGCGACTGCTGCAGGAGCTGGGGATCAAGGTCCTGCTGCCCGAGGCTCGGTCGATTTTCCGGACCGGGGGCGCGCGGGTCGATGAGGCCAACCAGATGGTCCACATCGGCGGCGACATGGTCGCGGCAGCGCTGGCCGCGGCGCCGAAATCGATCAAATGCCGCGCCGGCGCGCGGCAACGGGACCTGTTGCTGGAGTTGGGAACCCTTGCCTTTCAGCCCGGCGCGGGCGCACCCCATGCTACGGATCTCGAACGCGGCCGCCGCCCGGGGTCTGCGCGGGATTACTGCGACTACACCCGGCTGACGCAGCACTTCGATGTCTTTCAAATGATGTCCCCATCGGTGGAGCCGCAGGATGTGCCCATGCACCTCCGGCACTATTTCACCACCGAGACGCAGTTGACGCTGTCGGACAAGTTTCCGTTCCTGTTCGCCCGTGGCACTCCGCAGACGATGGACAATTTCGAGATGCTGCGCGATTTTCGCGGTCTGACGGATGCGGCGTTCGCAGCCGCCCCTCACGCCTACACGATCATCAACACCAACAGCCCCCGGACGCTGGACATCCCGATGGCCCAGGGCCTGATCGACTATGCCAGATACGGGCAACTGGCGATTGTGACACCGTTCACGCTGATGGGGGCCATGGCGCCGATCACGGTGGCCGGCGCGATCACGCTGAGCCATGCAGAGGCTTTGGCCGCGATCACCTTGACGCAGCTGGTCAATCCCGGTGCGCCCATCTGCTATGGCACCTTCACGTCGAATGTGGACATGAAATCCGGCGCACCTGCCTTTGGCACACCGACCCATGTCCAGGCGTCGCTGGCTGCGGGCCAACTTGCGCGGCATATCGGTCTGCCCTGGAGATCCGCCGCCGGGTCCGCGTCGAACACGAACGACGTGCAGGCCGCCAATGAAAACCAGTTCGGCCTCTGGGGCTGCTTGATGGCTGGCGCGACGGTCATCATCCACGCCGCCGGCTGGCTTGAAGGCGGATTGACCGTGTCTTACGAAAAGCTCGTCACCGATGCCGAAGTGCTGAACATGATCGCCGAGTTGTGCGCGGGGCGCAAAGCGGGCGCCGATGAGATCGGCTTTGAGACGGCGCTCGCCCATGTCGATCCGCAGGGTCATTTTTTTGCCGCCCCCCAGACGATGGAGCGCTACAGCACCGAATTCTACGAACCCATCGTGCATGACTATGCCAATTTCGGAACCTGGGCCGAACGGGGTGCCGAGGATGCGACGACCCGCGCCACCGCCGTCTGGAAAAGCATCCTTGCCGCAGATGTCCGCCCGGATGTTGACGGATCCAGGCGCGAGGCCCTGCGCCGCTTTATCGAGAAACGCACAGCCGAAGGCGGCGCGCCGCCCGAAAGCTGACCGATGAACAAGCGCGCGCAACCCGTTCTGAACCGCGACGACCCGACCAAGGACCCCATGGTTGGCAACGTCAAGGTCACGCGCACGGATTGGCTCAATCTGGCGCGGGATGTGCTGGTCCATGAGGGCGTGGGAGAGCTTAAGATCCTTGGGCTCAGCCAGCGCATGAATGTGTCCCGGTCCAGCTTCTACTGGTACTTCGAAAATCGCCCCGACCTTTTGAACGCGCTGTTGGCGGAATGGGAGACGCGCAACACGCAAACCATCGTCGCAAACTGCGCACTGCCTGCGGATGACATCAACGCGGCGGTCTGCAATTTCTTCCGTTGCTTTGTGAACGACCGGTCTTTTGACCGCGGACTGGACTTTGCCATCCGCGACTGGGCGCGTCGGGATGCCAAGGTGAACCGGTTGATCGAACAGGCCGATCGCGTCCGATTGGCGGCGGTCACGGCGATGTTCCTGCGCCACGGCTATGCGGACAGCGACGCGGATGCACGCGCGCGCATCCTGTATTTCATGCAGATCGGCTATCACACGTTGGAACTGAAAGAGACGATGGAGGAGCGTATGGGCCGCCTCGCGCCGTTTCTCAAAGGGTTCACCGGCCAGGACCCGTCGCCGGACCTCATCGCAGAATTCACCGCGTTCGCCATGGCACAGGATGGCGACCCGTGACCCGTTATTCCGCGTTTGCCGTGTTCCGCGAGGGGTTGCGGCGACAAAAGGGTTGGAAACCGGCCTGGCGGTCGCCCAAGCCGAAAAAGGCCTATGACGTCGTGATCATCGGCGGCGGCGGTCACGGGCTGGCCACGGCGTTTTATCTGGCCAAAAACCACGGGATCAGAAACGTCGCGGTGCTAGAGAAAGGCTGGCTGGGCGGCGGCAATACCGGCCGGAACACGACCGCGATCCGGTCGAACTATTTCTACCCCGAAAGCGCCGCGCTCTATGACTTTTCGGTCAAGCTTTATGAAGGCCTCTCGCGGGCGCTGAACTACAACGTCATGTTCTCGCAGCGCGGCATGATCGTCCTGGCCCATTCCGAGCATGACATGGAGATGGCCACGCGCCAGTACAACGCCATGCGTCTGAACGGCGTCGACGCGGTGCTGATGGGCCGCGACGCGGTGCGCCGTCTCGTGCCCGTTTTGGACATGAGCCTGGACGCGCGGTTCCCGATCCACGGCGGGGTGTTCCAACCACGCGCCGGCACCGGACGCCATGATGCGGTGGCCTGGGGCTACGCGCGCGCGGCGGACCGGCTGGGCGTGGATCTGATCCAGAACTGCGCGGTGCAGGGCTTTGTGATGGAAGCCGGGCGCTGCGTCGGCGTCCAGACCTCGCGCGGGGAAATCGGCGCAGGCATCGTGGGCGCCGCCGTTGCGGGACACTCGTCCGTGTTGGCGCAGATGGGCGGCTATCACTTGCCGATCCAGTCCTACGTCTTGCAGGCCTTCGTGTCGGAACCGCTGAAGCCGATCCTGGACACGGTGGTGCTCGCCCCGGCGCTCGGCACCTATGTCAGCCAGTCGGACAAGGGCGGGCTGGTGATCGGCGGCGGACTGGATCGCGTGCCCGCCTACGGCCAGCGCGGCAACATGCCGATGCAGGAAACGGTGCTTGGCGGCCTATGTGAGATGATGCCGGCGCTGGCCAGGGTCAAACTGCTGCGCCACTGGGGCGGGATCGTCGATGTGACGCCCGACAGCTCCCCCATTCTGGGCCGGTCTGGGGTGGACGGTATCTACCTGAACTGCGGCTGGGGCACGGGCGGGTTTAAGGCCATTCCAGCCGGCGGCTACCTGTTTGCCCATCTGTTGGCCACCGGGCAGCACCATGACATCAGCCGTCCCTTCGATCTCAGCCGTTTCGCGTCTGGCGCCTTGGTCGACGAAAGCGCGGCCTCGGGCATCGCGCACTAGGAGGTTCCGATGCAGGTGTTCCCTTGCCCCTATTGCGGGCCGCGCAATGAGACGGAGTTCCGTTACATCGCCGCGGCCGGCAAGACCCGGCCCGACACGACGCAGCCGGTGCAGGATCAGGACTGGGCCCGCTATCTCTACCGGCAGCGCAATGAAAAGGGCGCGGTACGCGAGGTCTGGATGCACCTGACATGTGGCGAGCTGTTCGTGATGGAACGGGACAGCGTGACGATGGAGGTTCTGGGCTCCACCGCGCTGCGGGACGGTGTCGAATGACCAGCTTTCGGTCCGAGAGCGGCGGCTTGATCGACCGGTCCCGCCCGCTGAATTTCACCTTTGACGGCAAGCCCTACCAGGGGTTCGCAGGCGATACGCTGGCCTCGGCCCTGATGGCGAACGGGGTCAGCATTCTGGGCCGGAGCTTTAAGTACCATCGCCCCCGCGGGGTGTGGGGCGCTTGGGTGGACGACCCCAACGCGATCATGACGGTCAGCTTGCAGGGCCGCGAGCTGCCCAATTGTCTGGCCACGACCACCATGCTTGAGAACGGGATGGACGCCCGGGCCGTGAACGCCTGGCCCACGGCGCGTTTCGACCTGAAGGGCGGGCTTGATCTGTTCCACCGCTGGCTGGCGGCCGGGTTCTATTATAAGACGTTCATCTGGCCGGACTGGCACTTTTTTGAGCCGTCCATTCGCCGGATGGCGGGTCTCGGCGCTTTGTCCCTTGAGGGGCCAGAAGACTATGTCTCCCATCAGCTATATGACGCCTGCGATACGCTTGTGGTCGGTGGTGGCGCGGCGGGGATCGCGGCGGCCCGTGCGGCGGCGGAGGCCGGGCAAGCCGTGGTTCTGGTCGATGACCACAACAGTCTGGGCGGTGGTCTTTATCAGCGGGCGGAGGTTGAAGGGAAAACGCCGCAGGCCTGGCTGGCCGAGCAGGCCGACGCGATCAGGGCTGCCGGCGGGCGGGTGCTGACCGGGACCACCGCGTTTGGTGTCTTTGATCACGGGTTGGTCGGCCTGGTGCAGAATGGCCCGTTCGGATCGGCCCCGCGCCTGATCCGGATGCGCACCGGCCGCATTGTTCTGGCCAGCGGGGCGCTGGATCGCGCGATCACCTTCGCCAACAACGACAAACCCGGTGTGATGTCCCTGATGGGGGCGCTGGAACTGCTGGCGCGCTACGGCGTGGTCGCGGGCAAAAGGCTTGCAGTTCTTGCCAACCACAGCCTGGCGAATGACTGGGTGCAAGCCCTGTCCGGCGCCGGAGCGACGGTCACCAGACACGACCCTTTCGCGGGGCCGGTCAGGGCGCGTGGCTGGAAGACCGTCACCGGTCTTTCGGTCGATGGCGTCAAAACATCGGTTGACGGCATTCTGTGTTCCGGCGGGCTGACCCCGCTGGTGCACCTCTGGCGGCATGCGGGCGGCGGGCTTGACTGGTGCGAACAGCGCCAGGCTTTCCTTCCGGGCGCGGCGCCGAAGGGCATGGTCGCCATCGGCGCAGCCAATGGAACGTTCGATCTGGCGCAAGCGCTAGAGGAGGCCCGCGCCACTGGCCCGGGCCAAGGCGCGGCGCGCCCGTCGATCCGGTTTGATCTGACGCCCCTCTGGCCGAAACCGGGGTCTAGGGGCCGCCAGTGGATCGATTTCCAGCACGATGTCACGCTCAGCGATGTCGCGCTTGCCGCGCGCGAAAACTACGTGTCGGTCGAGCATCTCAAACGCTATACGACCCTCGGCATGGCCTCCGATCAGGGCAAGACGTCGAACATGGCGGGGCTGGCGGCCATGGCGGCGATACAGGGGCGCCCGATCCCAGAGGTGGGGAC
>CALCPC010000737.1 GCA_937900975.1 uncultured Paracoccaceae bacterium | reverse complement strand
GCCGCCCCCCCGGCTCGACCGCGCAGTTGGGGGCATCGCTTGATTCCACGAAGACGAGAAACACGCCCAAGGCCCCGGCTTCAGGCGAACACATGCGGACGCATACGGCCCCAAGCGGACTGGCGTGGTAGCATAACTGTCATTGTAATCAGTGATTTGAGTCGAAAATCCGGACCCATGCGGAAGCAAGCGAACCGATGCGGATTCGAGATTGGTAGCGGAGGAGGGACTCGAACCCCCGACACGCGGATTATGATTCCGCTGCTCTAACCACCTGAGCTACTCCGCCAACGCAGGCGTGTTTAGGGGGCGGTCTGCCGGGGGTCAAGCGCGCAGCTGTGGCTTGGTCGCACTGCCTGGTGAACCGCTTCGGGATTGCCGGGGGCTTAACCCACGGGTGCGCGTGTGCGTCATGGGCACGACCAAGATCAAGGTTTGGTCCGACGGGCGGAAACGGGCTTTGCGCAGGGTTCCGGACAATCCCGGGCAGCAGAGTAGCCTTTGTCCCCAGTGAGGTTGGCCGACGCACAGGCGGCGCTGCTCAACCCTAGGACCCCGGATTGCCAAATCGGGCAGCAAAGCCAGACGGTGAACGCGGTCCGCGTGCATCTGACCGCGTTTGGGATTGTGGTGGCAAAGGATATCCACACTGTCGACCAGCTTGGCGTGGCCGCCGCAGAGGGGCCCGAAGCGGTGGGGCCGGCGCGCGATCTGCGCGGCAAACGACCCCTTGACCTGTGCGAGCGGATAGAGGCCGCGACCAAGCGCAGCGGGCACCGCAAAGGTCGGACACACGCGGCGCCCCACGATCCGGGGCCTTGGCCCAACCGCCTCCAGTGCCTTTTCCTGTCTCGACGCCGGGGATTTTCGATCCCCGCGAGGGTATTCCCCGGGGCTTGGCCTTACGCAAAAGCGCATTCGAGCGGCAAGGACGGATCTCCGAGACGGGCAACGCGTATCTCTGGCGCCCGCTCTCTCCATGGGCCGTGGTACAGTGCGCCGGCCGGCGGTGAGGACGCGCCAGAACGGATTGGCCGTGGCGTAGGCTGGAGCGAAAGCCAGAGAAGGTCGTGGCCGTCGCACAGGCCGACCGAATGGCCGGCTCGTCTGGTCCCTGGCCCGGTCTGTTGCAAGCGACCGGGCCGCGAGGGCCTGAACAGGGCCAAGCAGGGGGGGCGCACCCCGCGGTGATGGCGGGACCCTGGGCCCTGGCGCTCTCAGGACGCGCCCGGGGGGCGGTCCATTGGCCTTGTGGGGAACCGGTTTCTGACGGCATGCCATTCGCGGACTGCGCGGCTCCACGCCTGAAAGCTCGGTCAGTTGCGCCGCGGCCTTCCCGCTGATGGGCAGCCTTGGCTTTAGCGCCGGTATTTCGAGAACTGCACGGGGCGCCGCTCGACACCACCTTATACCTTGAGAAGCGCCTCCACGACCTGTTGGACAAAGCGCGCTGCGGCAACTGGTAAAGCGCGGCCCTTTAGGTGGTAGATGTAGAGCGAGCCCAACGCTGTCTTTGGGTATTTGAGCGGGCGAGATGTCAGGCCGAAGGTCTCGATCAGCGGGATCCCTATCTGCAACTCAAACCCGACGGCCTGGCTTCGCGCCACGTAGTGCTGCAAAAGGACATAGCTGTCTGCTTCCACTGCCGGCGTTATCCGGCTTGATAACGTCCCATAAAGGTCTTCGATGGTGCGTCGCACCCCATAATTCATGGACGGAAGCGCCAGCGGATATACGATGCAATCGCCGAGCGCGACGGTGTCCTTTTTGGCAAGCGGGTGGTGTGCAGACATAATTGCGTGGATCTTCTGGGGCAGCGCAAAGGCCGCCTGAAACTCTGTCTGACGAAGGGGCGCAAAGACAATCGCCAAATCGGTGCCATAGCTTAGGAGAGCCTCGGCAGCATCCTCACCGTCTTTGTTCTGAACGTTAAAGGTGACTTTTGGGTATTTGGCTTGGTACTGTTCAATCTGATCAGGAAGAAAATGCGGCAAAACAGCTTGCGAACACGCGATGGAGACATGACCACGCCGCAACCCGCTCAGATCGGCGATGCGCGATTTCAAAGCTTCGGTATCGGCGAGGTGTTTGCGCATCGCAGCAACCAAAAGCTCCCCCGCCGTGGACAAGCGCACGCCGCGGCCGAGGCGTTCGAATATCTCTACGCCCAGTTCCTGTTCGAGAGCGATGACGCGCCGGTTCAGCGCGGACGGCGTGATCGCCAACTGCTCTGCCGCTTGTCGGATCGAACCGGTGCGGGCGATTTTGTCGATGTAGCGATACACACGCAGGTTTTGCATAATGCGCGACCTTTTTCGTCCAGTTACGAGACACTTTTAGCAGCAGTTCCCGGCGGCCAATTCGAATAACCTTTCGGCGGGGGGAAGATTTTCGTGAAACTGCGAAAAATGCCCAATCCGCAGCAGGGGATGGTCAGTGATGGGCCGGTTGGGTG